>NZ_JBFRLK010000047.1:16416-88610 GCF_041469805.1 Vibrio sp. 10N.286.48.C11
AAGTAATAAAGTAATAAAGTAATAAAGTAATCGACCTATTCACTATAAACGAAAAACGGCGATGTAGTCACATCGCCGTTGGATTATTTTAATTTTATTTGCCTATAGTATTTTGTTTTACTAAAGGTTTTTATAAAAATTAAAGGATAGCTAGAAGTTCTACTTCAAACACTAGAGCAGCAAATGGTGGGATTGCAGCACCTGCGCCACGCTCACCGTATGCTAGATCTTGAGGGATGTATAGCTTCCACTTAGAGCCAACAGGCATCATTTGTAGAGCTTGTACCCAACCTTGAATTACGCCAGTTACTGGGAATTCAGCAGGTTGACCGCGAGATACAGAGCTGTCGAAAACAGTACCGTCAGTTAGTTCGCCGTGGTAGTGAACACGTACTTGCTTGTCTGCAGTAGGGATTTCGCCAGTACCTTCAGTTAGTACTTCGTACTGAAGACCAGACTCAAGAACTGTTACTTCTGAACGAAGAGCGTTGTCAGTTAGGAAAGCTTCGCCGTCAGCTGCTGCTGCTTTAGCTAGTTCTTGACGTGCAGCTTCACCACGAGTGTGTAGCTCTTGTAGTGCGTTGTTGATTTCGTCAACTTCGATAGCTGGCATGTCACCAACTAGAGCTGTTGCGATACCAGCAGCGATTGCGTCAACGTTTAGGCCTTCAAGACCAGAACCAGCAAGTTGTTGGCCCATTTGTAGACCGATACCGTAGCTAGCTTTTTGCTCTACAGTTTCAAATTTTACTTCAGACATGAAAAGTCACTCTTTTTGTCAGTACGAAAAGGGTAAGAATACCAGTATTAGCAGCGTGAAGAAACGGCTAGTCCCTGATCACTTGCGCTTTACCGTGCCCAAATCACAGCCATGTCAATTTTCTCGCTTTGGGCCTTGTTGTGACGGAAAGATCTATACTGTTGGTACTTTGGTTTTTATACTGTAGTTATTCAATGTATAGGACGCAGTGGTATGAATCGTCGTCAAAAGAAAAAACAGAAAGTTGACCACTTAGCAGAATTCAAGGATCGACTGAATCAGGTCAAAGAGAAATTGAGTTCGATCGATGTGAAGAAAATGAAAACCTCGACAGCGCAAACTTGGGGTTCATTGCCGAAGTTACACCAAAGACTGTTGATGGTGATTTCTCCGATCGTACTGATATTACTTTTTGTGCCGCTACCAGAACCTAAAGTAGACACAGCTCCAACAACATCGCGCGTTGAGCTTGAAATAAACACCGTCGGCTTAAGCGAACAGCAAAATGCCAAGAACAGCTCATTAGAACCGAGTAACAAAAATTGGCAGGAGTACCTTGTTAAGCAAGGGGATACGTTAGCGCAGGTTTTTCGAAACAACGATTTGCCATTGTCTGACTTGAATGCGTTAGTGCGAATTGAAGGTGCAGATAAGCCGCTCAGTCAGATTCGTAAAGGCCAGCTGGTTCGTTTCAAACTTGCTGAAACTGGGCAGTTGGACATTCTTCAGCTAGAGAAAGGCGACACTTCGGTGATGTTCTTCCGCTTATCCGATGGTGGCTTTGGTCGCAGTAAGTAGATGAATAGTGAGCCTGAGTTAAAGCGCTTCACCAGACACAGATAAACGATAGAAAAGAGCTAAGCATTAGCTCTTTTTTTTGGTCGCTTGAAAGGGGCGAGTGGCAAGATGATAAGCATGATTCCGATAAAGGTTAATGTATCCGGAATCTCATCGAACCATATTGCACCTATTAGCGCGACAAACACCAATCCTGAATACTCAGCCAAGGCAATTTGGCTAGAGTGTGCTTTTTGATAGGCAGCAACCGCAAGGCCGTTGTAACTTAAGATTAGCGTCGCACTCAGGGCTATGTATCCCAAATGCTCCACAGACACTGGCTGCCAGTATAAGAAGCACAGTACTAATGAGGCTGGAATAGAGAATAAGGTTGTCCACCACAGCGTAGTGACCACCGTTTGCTCACTAGGAAGCTTTCTTACGAGTACATTAAATAGTGCTAGGGTGAGTGCTGTCCCCAAAGCAAACAGTGCCGCCCAATGAAATTGTGATGGCCTCAAGACAATCAATGCACCAATAAAACCTATGGTTGTGCCGATAACCTTGCCGAGTGCCGGTTGCTCTTTCAATAGCAACATTGAGAGCGGCAACATCAGTAAAGGCGCGACATAAAATACTGCGTTGGCGGTTGCCAAAGACAAGTGAGTGATCGCGACCACCATGCACCCACTGCCGATCAGAATTAACTGACCTCGAATGAAGGTTACCTTAGCCTGCTGTAAGCGCCGTTGTTCTTTTTTCTGCTGTAGCCACAAAGGGGTGATGATGACCAGAGATATCAACTGTCGGAAAAAAATATACTGTAAGGGCGGTACTTCGCCATTTAACAGTTTTACCGCTACGTCGGAAAGCGAGGCAAACAAGTTACCTGCAACCAACAATAGAATACCGGCAGTGATATTCGTCATTATTTTTCTAATCTCATGTCTATATGAGGAATGTCATCTTCGAGATACATATCCGAGATGGTGTTGAAGCCGTGGCTCGCATAGAAGTTTTCTAGGTGTTGCTGCGCGCCAATATCAATGGCCGTATTTGGCCAAAGAGCCTCGCAGCGTGTTAATGCTTCTTTGATTAATTGATGCCCCAAGCCACCACCTCTTGCCGATTGCTTGGTTGCGACTCGACCGATGCTGGTGTTGTCGTAAGAGGTACCTGGTGGTAATAAACGTGCACACGCTACCAACTCTTCATCAGCATAGCCAAGCAGGTGCTCAACACCCGCGAGTGTATCTTTACCGTCCAGCTCTGGATAAGGACAAGTCTGCTCGACCACAAATACATCGACTCTTAATTTAAGTAGTTGATAAAGCTGTTGTGTTGAGAGTTCAGAAAAAGGAATTGAGTGCCAAGTGATCATGTTTACATCCAGAGATTATCGATGCTCTGAATGTACTATGCGCGATGATTGTTGGCATTAACTATTGTTAATTCGACCTTTAATTCTGCTCAGGCTGATTGCGGTTATTCCTAGGTAGGCTGCAATTTGATTGTCGTTCAAGCGCTGCTCAAGGTCGGGATAGTGCTCGCAGAACAGCTGATAGCGTTGCTCTGGTGTATAGAGCAGCATGAAGCGTTCTTTGTTTTCCTTATGCATCAGTTGTGTTTCTAACAGCTTTAAATACAAAGGATTATTTGATGCACGCCACTCGATAACCGCATTCATTGGCAGCTCTAACATGGTGATGGGTGTCAGCGTTTCTAATAGGTAAGGAGAGGCTTGGTTCTTTATCAGACTCTCAAAGCCGATGATCCAATCTTGTTCCCCAATAGAACTCTTTGCTGTATTGCTTACCATCATCAGTGAGGTAGCAGGCATGGCACAAGCCTTCAAGTACAAAGTAGATTGAACTCGCCATCTCACCTTGATTGATCAAGATGTGTCTGGTTGGCAGCTCAAGTGGCTTGGCGACAGCGAGTAGAGATTCAATCTGGCTTTCAGAGAAGTCGAAGCTTTGCAGTTGTTCGATAAAAGAGGTGTGCATGAAAATAACCTAACCCAAATAAGTGCCGAAATCATCGCACTTATTTGGAGAGAGGTACAGAGCGGGATAAATCAGCGGCGTGCGTGTTGCTCTAGGTAATCTTGAGCAAGCTCTCTGCCCATGTATTTACCCAGAGTCTTCAGTGATACCTTTTTAAGGTTCACCACAATCAAGCCATCCAAGGCATCATTAAACGATGGGTCGACATTAAAACACACCAGTTTACCGTTCATCCCTAGATATTGGCGCAGCAGTACCGGCAGGCCTTTACCTTGCTCCATGCGTGCTAACACTTTAGAGAGCAGAGGCACACTCGCCAGTGAAGAGAGCAGGTGATTTTGCCAGAACACATGACTGCTGGTATTGAGTGGTGACGAAGGTGAAACCAAATTCGCCTTTTCCTCATCATAATGGTGGATTGATAACGTGGTCGCGATCAACAGACGCGCATTGTGGCTGTAATCATTGCTGATACTGACTGGGCCGAACAGATGGGTATATTGAGGGTGACGAGACACAAAGGTCGCAATGCCTTTCCACAATAGTAACAGTGAGTTCAGGCTCTTTTGGTAAGGTTTACTTACTACCGATCGCCCTAGTTCAATGCTGTTTTCTAACGTATCAATGAATTCTTGGTTGTAGTTAAACAGGCTACGAGAGTAAAGCTGATCAAGCCCGTGCTCTGCGATGAGTTTGTCGACCATACCGAGTCGATACGCGCCAACTAGTTCTGCCTTGGTTTTATTCCACACAAACAGTTGATGGTAGTAAAGGTCATACTCATCTAAATCACAGGCCAGCCCGCTGCCTTCTCCGACTTCTCTAAAGCTTTCTTCTCTTACTCGACCAATCTCGCGCATTAAGTTAGGAATGGATTGGCTTGGTGTGCAGTAGACCTCAAAGTTCCCTTGCTCGAGCAGTTTCATCTCTTCAGGGAGTGAGTCTATCTCTATTGATAAGACTTCTGGTGGAATAGGCGCTATCACTTGGGTATCGAAAGAGGGCGCGTGGATTGGCGTGTTCGGACTATCTTGTTGACTCATTAGATAGGTATTAAGTCGTAGGTAGTTGACGATATCCATCTCTTTTTCAAACGATTTTATCTCTGAATACGGAATCGATGAGCCAATCGAGATAGAGATAGTTGTCGCTTGTTTATTAAGAAGTTCACGCCCGAGTAGAGCGGTTCTCAACAGTGGATGAACACGACCCGCTTGATAGAAAAGCTCACTGTTCTTGCCATTGATAAAGATAGGTACCGTGGTGGCTTGGTGACGTTTGACGAATTTCGCTACCGACTTGCTCCACTCGATGTCTGTCAGTGTTTTTGCCCCTTTACGGTAGCTTGATACTTCACCTGCTGGGAATACAATCAATAGTCCACCATCAGCCAAATGACGATTGGCATCTCGAATCGCTTTGGCATTGGTGCGTTTCGATTCTTTACTGTTAAAGACATCGACACCGATGAAAAGATCATCCAGTTCAGGCAGGCGCTTAAGTAACTCATTGGCCAGCACCTTCACATCCTTTCTTACTGATCCTACGAGATCGGCAAGGATCACGCCTTCGATGGCGCCAAGCGGGTGGTTCGCCACAATCACGACAGGCCCTTCTTCCGGGATGTTTTCCGTGCTTCCCGATGCAACCGAGTAGTCGATATTGAGCGCCGACAGAGTGTAATTCATGAATTCGAAGCTAGATAACTCGTTTTTACGATCTTGGTAGAGTCGGTCTAGCTTAGATAGCCCAGTTGCCCACTCGACAACAGACTCACCTAAACCAAAAGGCGTGTAACGTGGTAAACGAAAAGGACTATCAATCATAATGAAATTACCTTACTTAATCAGTTGCGGCCAAACTTTATCGGCTTGTTGAATATGCTGTGCTTGGTCTTGTTCCCAGCGCTGCTTAATCTCTTGGTCGTAGTTGAGGTAAAGCTTGTTATCAACAATCGTCCATTGATGTGGGTCACTCGGTGCAAAGTCGCTCTTCGCTGATACTGCCCAAGCGCAATAGCCACCATATTGAGGGGCATATTTTTCAGGATTATTAACAAATAAAGTCAGATTCTTTTCAGAAGAGAAATACCAATCCGCCCCTTTGTACTCAGTGCTGAATTTTTTACTGCCTTCAATGGGCTTACCGGAAGTGAAATATGCGACGGTATCGTAGCCATCGAGCGCCTTACTGCTAAAGAAACCAGTGTAGATTTCATCGGCGGCAAATACGTACGGGCTAACAAGTAGCAGAACCATGGTGAATAGTTTTCTCATGATGGACTCCATCTATAGATTGATTGCGGGTGATAAATCAAAGGTAAAGCGCTGCTGATTTATCTGACATGGTTTAATGGGTTCGCATGGTGAGCCGGGTGCATAAAACATAGAGGCTTGACCATGCAGGTTACGTAAGTGTGTAAAGCTCACGGTATGTGCGTCTTCGCGATGCATACAGGTCGCTAAATGAGGTTGCTCATTGTGATGGTGAGAGTGGAACATCAGTAAGTTCTGTTGATTCTTACCTGCCGCCATGAGCTGATCATATTTTGCTTGTCGGTAGGCTTGCACTCGCTCTAAATCAACACCGGATGAGAAGAGTGGAGAATCAGTGTCGACTATTTTCTGTTGAATACCATCCCACATGTAGGCGATAACCAGACCATTGTGTTGGGTTAGATTGGGCGCGAAAGCTAGCAAGGTAAATGGGGCAAAAGAGTGTAGGTCTAGCTTGTGAAACGCTTCAGATAGCTGACTGATATTACGACTCGATGATAGGTTTTTAAGTAGCAAACCGCGGCTTACTAAAGGACCAACGGGCACTGTGCCTTGATAGTTATTGAGTAGGCATAGCGAAAGCCCGAACTCATTAATACTTATCCAGCTACCGCCGCCAGTTGGGTCGAGTGGCATAATGATATCGACACCGTTGACTCGATATTGTCTGGGTGGCATTGCCAGTGCTCGCGTCTTTTGTTCATCACGATTAAAAAAGACCTGATAACCATTCTCTTCAAGCAGCCAAGATACTGAACACATGATTATTGCTCCCTCAGATAGCTGTTGGTGGTTGGGGCATAACCAAAGGTGTTGCAGGTCTCGACGTCTAGGAAGGTGGTGATCACCTTGATCATCGCGTAATGATGATTGGCATGCAGTGCGGCAAAGGTGACCTCTCTTTCGAGCGTTGAAGGCAGGCTTGCGAACACTTGAGCATCCATCGAAACCTCGGTTTGGATCATGATAGGCGCTTCGAGATCTCGACGGTCTAATCGTTCAAGCCAGTTGATCACATAGTGGATCTCTTTGACTGCAATAGAGCGGTCGTATTCGACAGGATGACCACGACGACGAGTGTTGTAATCAACGGTCTCATCCTCTTTTAAAATCAAGGCGTGAAAAAGATCCAGTGTGTGACGAGTATGTTCACCGATAGAGCTTGTAACGTGTGGCTTTGCTCGTGTTAGGTAATCGCTGTCAGAAATCGCTAACAAAAACTCTAAACCCTGATTCAATATCTCTACCGCTCCCTTGATGCTAGGAGAGAAAGAAGTAAGGGCGCTCGGCTGGGCTATGGGGTTCATTCATGATCCTCGTGAAAAGTTAGTCGGTAGTCGGATATTGTTGAACAAGACGTCGCTCTTCTTGCCACGCCGCAAATAAGCTCTTGAAAGAAGGGGATTGGTGGCCTCGTTGTTTTTGCTGAGCGCCAATATCAAAAAGAATGCGATATTGCAGAAGTAGCGTGGAAAATATCTCTCGCAATGGGGTGTTGCGATCCCAGATATGTCCAGCCTCACTGCTTGCGCCATTGACCTCAAGAATCGTGAAATCCTCGCCGTTCATTAGGCTGTACATGTCTTTAAACTTGACGTCGAGTCGACCAAAGTGAAAGCCATCGAAGTCGTCGAATATCTCGTCTAAGCGTTCTGTTAGAGCCTGAGTGATGTATTGATTACCGTCTCGGAAGATACAGCCACGGCTATGGCTGCCTGCAAACGCGAGTTGGAACTCTTCACCCTCTGCGAGCACTTGATCCAATTTATCTTCATGCCTTGGTAGATACAGGTGGCTGAGTTGCCCAGCGCGCGGGCTGTTTTCAATTAACTGCTTGAGTGTCGACTTGCCATCACCCATCACCATTGGCGCATATTTGAGTGTGATCGAGATGATCTCACCTTGCTTTTTATTTGGGTAACGAATGTAGAAAACACCCGCTTCGGCTTGATAAGGCGCCTTTTTTTGCAGTAGAAAGCGAGCATTATTTGGGAAAGATTCGACATATTGCTCAAGTTGAACTTGGTTGTTGATCAGCTTAACGCCAACACCTCGACAGCCAAGATCCGGCTTAGCCACGATAGGGAAATCAAGATCCGTTTGTATGAGTGCGCTGCGTGCGTCTTCGGCTTGTTTTTTACTGCCGAGATCCGTTTTGGTTAGGGTTATAAACGGTGAGATCCAACGCTGACTTGAAGATCCGGCAAGGCTCAATATCTCATGTTTTGATTCGCCTACCATGCCGCTTAACTTAATGCTTGGATTGGCGATGAGCGGCAGCGCCCAGTCAAAGTGCCGTAACCCTTGCATCAGGCTTTGAATGACCACTGGCGTGTAGAAGAACCAAGTCGGAAGAAACTCATAAGGAGAGACACTTCGCACGGTATCTTTTTCAAGCAGAGGCATACCTGCATTAATTTGATGTGCGGGAATGATGCGAATATCTTGCGGTGAACTCATGATAGCCCTCTAGAGTAGGTTTTATTCATTAATCGATTGCCGATAAACAGCAAAACGATGGCACACGGGATGATGATCCATTGATATTCAGAGGCTTGCAGCCAGGCTGATGTCCCTAAATAGTAGATGGCAGAGAAGACAATGCCAGTCCAGAGCGCAGTTGCGCCGATGACGGCAAATAAGAAAGTAGGCAGTGGGATGGCGAAAAAGCCACTCAGAGTAAAACCAACGGTGCGTAGCCCAGGAATAAAGCGGATAACAAAAAGGCTGCTGAATGCGTTTTGGCGTAATTTGGTACGAAGCGAACGAAAGTACTTATTGGTGAGGGCTTTATATCGAACGCCTCGGAAGTAACGTCCTGATTTACCAAGGTAATAAAGACCAAGATCACCAGTGGCAATGCCAATGAAAATTGCAAGTAACGCATATTGCGGTGGGATGAGTGCTTGAGTCGCTAAACCAGCGGCCGTCACGATTGCCAGATCTTCAAGCAGGTAAGAAAGCGCGATAATGCCAAGCATCAGCCATAGCAGCGACTCCTCCCCTGAATGTAACCATGCTTGAATGCTCTCGACGGTGCCCATCAAATGTCCTTATCTATCCTATAGATGAATGACTTACCGGCCATTCATTGAGTGTAGTAAATTAAATAGACAGGAGGAGCTCAGAAAAACTTACAGCAAATTGCTGCTTTTTTACGTTGATTGGATTCAATAGGTGATTTGAGGTGTGCGATATTAGGCGAAGAATGAGCAGGAGTTTAAGCTTCGAAAGCTGAGGCCTTACACTAAGAATTTAGATAAGAAAAGAAAAAGGCTGAGTCGTTAAACTCAGCCTTTTAGAAGGTTAACTATTGATTACTAGAGTAATCTATTTAGTTAGATCAATTTGGTAAACGCCGAAACCAACATCGTCAGTGGCAACACGTTTCATTGGGTATTGACCCTTCTCTTTAATGAACTGTGCCGCTTTCTCACTTGGCGACGTTTCAAAGCGGATATCTAGCTTTTTATCCGTTTTGATTGGTGCGAATGACCAGTTGTTGTCAGCTGTTGGGCTCACTTGGCCTTGCTCTTTGCTTACGCGAGAGATGTAGTTCGCCAGTACAGTACGGTTCTCATCTGGTGCATCAAATGCGATGAAGTCTTCACCTGTGCCTGGGAATTTAGCGCTGTAAGCTCGGTAGTTGTTGGTTGCGATCAGGAAGTCTTGCTTCATGTCGATTGGCTTACCTTGGTAAGTTAGGCCAACAATACGCTGAGAATCAGGGTTAACCACTTTACAGTTTGCATCGTATTTCGCAGGCTGAGTTACGTCGATTTGGTAATCCACACCGTCGATAACATCGAAGTTGTAAGTACGGAAGTTATCCCACTCAATCAGCTGTTGTGGTGCTGTTGAGTTCACATCGATTTGGTTGAATTGGCCAGCAGAACACTCAAGCCACTCTTTTACTTCGTGACCTGTTACCTTCATTGCAACTAGCGTGTTCGGGTAAAGGTATAAGTCAGCCGCGTTACGGAATGTCAGTTGGCCAGATTCAACCTCAGTGAAGTTCGCTGGGTCATTCTTACGGCCACCGGCTTTGAATGGCGCAGCAGCAGAAAGTACTGGTGTACCGTCTAGGTCTGGGTCACCTTGGATGAACTGTTCAACGTAATCTTTCTGTGCAAGGTTAACAATCTGCACTGTTGGATCGTCTTGTACTAGAGACAGGAAGCTGTACATCACGTCGTCTGCTTTACCAATTGGTTGGTTAACAAACTCACGAGTACCTGCGTGGTCTTTTTCTAGTGCTGTTACGATGCCTTCATCAGCATCTGCAAGTGATTTCTTCTCGATCTTGTCGTAGATAGGGCGTGCTTCTGATTGGCCTTTTACTACTTCCCACTTACCGTCTTTTTGTGCAAGTGTTAGGTCCATAACACCAACGTGGCTACCCCAACGACCTGGCATTACTGCTGCAACGCCGTTCATTGTGCCAGTTTCGTTGTCGATGCCTTGAATGTCATCAAAACCTTTACCTGGGAACACTGCGTGAGAGTGGCCGAATGCGATTGCATCTATGCCGTCTACTTCAGATAGGTAGAACGTTGAGTTCTCTTCGCCATTTCTGTATGGGTCCGTTGATACGCCTGAGTGAGGGATAGCAACGATAACTTCAGCGCCTTCCGCTTTCATTTGAGGCACTAACTCGTTAGCTGTCTCAATGATATCGCGAGCGATTACTTTACCTTCAAGGTTCTTCTTATCCCACGTCATGATTTGTGGTGGAACGAAACCGATGTAGCCGACTTTTACTTCATGCTCTACGCCTGCAGTATCTTCAAACGTGTGCGTCTTGATGATGTAAGGTGTGAAGTAGTGTTCTTTGGTTTTTGCGTCGTAAACGTTAGCACTGATGTACGGGAAATCAGCGTCGTTGATTGACTCTTCTAGGAAATCAAGACCGTAGTTGAATTCGTGGTTACCTAGGTTTGCAGCGTCGTAGCTTAGCTGGTTCATAGCTTTGTATGCAGGGTGAACTTCACCCGCTTCGATGCCTTTGTCTGCCATGTAGTCACCCATTGGGCTACCTTGCAGCAAGTCACCGTTATCAACTAATACGCTGTTGGTTACTTCGTTTTGAGCTTCTTTTACTAGAGTTGCAGTACGTGCTAAGCCGATTTTTTTCGATGGCTTGTCTTTGTAGTAATCGTAATCCATTAGGTTGGTATGGATGTCCGTTGTCTCTACGACACGTAGTTTAATCACTTCATCGGTATCTGGTGTTGTTGTACAGCCTGCTAGAGTCAAACCAAGACCCGCAAGCACAGCCAATGACAAAGGTTTCATTGCAACTTTCATTTTGTAGCTCCAAAGTGGATAGTAGAAAATTCGTTGCGTAATGTAACAAAATGGAATGAAACAATGATTACAACGAATGTTAATTCGTGACTTAGATCGATTACTTTATGGTGTTCTGCAAGACGCCTCCCAAACCTGATTAATCGATGTGCAACTGATATCGATAATATTAGTCCATTCATTTCACCTGCTTATCGATAAATTCAATCCCTTATCAGCTTTTCGAATAAAAAATGAAATTTTAGAATTTCCAGTAATATGAGAGGCTCGTCATAATGCCTATATCAAGGACGTATCAGGCAGACGAATAGCAAGGATAGCTCAACACGAAGCTTCTGTTTTCTTCTAGTGCCAATACTCCCATTCACTCAAGTGGATGAGTTAAATCCCATGCTTGGCAAGACCAAGTAATGAATTGCTCGTAACGCGAGCCTTAAAGGAAGCACTGAAATGGACCAAGAACGTTTAACCCACCTAAAACAGCTCGAAGCGGAAAGTATTCATATTATCCGTGAAGTGGCGGCTGAGTTTGATAACCCAGTGATGATGTACTCCATCGGAAAAGATTCTTCTGTGATGCTTCATTTAGCTCGCAAAGCGTTTTATCCAGGCAAGATTCCATTCCCGCTATTGCATGTAGATACGGATTGGAAATTCCGCGAGATGATTGAGTTTCGTGATCGTACGGCTAAAAAGTACGGCTTCGACCTTTTAGTACATAAGAACCCAGAAGGTATTGAGATGGGTTGTAGCCCATTTGTACATGGTTCTTCGAAGCACACTGACATCATGAAAACACAGGGCCTTAAGCAGGCGTTAAACAAGTATGGGTTCGATGCGGCTTTTGGTGGTGCGCGTCGTGATGAAGAAAAATCTCGTGCGAAAGAACGTGTTTATTCTTTCCGTGATAAGAACCATACGTGGGATCCAAAAAACCAGCGTCCAGAGCTTTGGCACACCTACAACGGTCAGGTTAATAAGGGCGAAAGCATTCGTGTCTTCCCGCTATCTAATTGGACTGAGCTCGATATCTGGCAATACATCTATCTAGAGAGCATCGATATTGTTCCACTTTACCTTTCAGACAAACGCCCTGTAGTTGAGCGTGATGGCATGCTGATCATGGTTGATGATGACCGTATGGAGCTGCAAGAAGATGAAGTGATTGAAGAGAAAAGCGTTCGTTTTCGTACTTTAGGCTGTTACCCATTAACCGGAGCGGTTGAATCTGAGGCGAATACGCTAACGGGCATTATTGAAGAAATGCTGGTGGCGACGTCTAGTGAGCGTCAAGGTCGAGCGATTGACCATGATCAGTCGGGCTCTATGGAGCTGAAAAAGCGCCAAGGTTATTTCTAAGAATCTAAGGAAAGAAAAATGAATAGTGCAGTAGAAGCCGAATTGGCTGAACTAGGGATTGAAGGTTATCTAAGTCAGCATCAGCATAAATCTATGCTTAGATTTTTAACTTGTGGCTCGGTAGATGACGGTAAAAGTACGCTAATCGGTCGCTTACTCCATGATACAAAACAGATTTATGAAGATCAGCTAGCGGCGGTTCACTCGGATAGCCAACGAGTGGGAACGACAGGTGAGAAACCTGATTTGGCACTGCTTGTTGATGGTCTGCAGGCTGAGCGTGAGCAAGGGATCACGATCGATGTGGCTTACCGCTACTTCTCGACTCAAAAACGTAAGTTCATTATTGCTGATACTCCTGGGCATGAGCAGTATACGCGCAACATGGCAACAGGCGCTTCAACGTGTGATCTGGCGGTGATCTTGATTGATGCTCGTAAGGGCGTTCTGGATCAAACACGTCGTCACTCGTTTATCTCTAACCTGCTTGGTTTGAAGCATTTCATCGTTGCTGTAAACAAGATGGATCTCGTGGATTACGCGCAAGATCGTTTTGAAGAAATTCGCGATGAATACCTAGAGTTTGCAGAAAACCTAGAAGGCGAAACCAATATTCAGATCCTGCCAGTATCGGCGCTTGAAGGCATCAACGTTGCTGCACCAAGTAAAGAGCTTGCATGGTTCGAAGGCCCATCTCTGCTAGAAGTGTTAGAGAACGTCGACATTGACCAAAAGCGTTCGGCAGGTGAATTCCGATTCCCAGTTCAGTACGTCAATCGTCCTAACTTAGACTTCCGCGGTTTTGCTGGCACCGTTGCCTCTGGCCGTGTCAGTGTCGGTGATGAAATCAAGGCGCTGCCGTCGGGTAAAACCTCTAAGGTTGCACGCATTGTAACTTTTGATGGTGATTTGGAGTCTGCGCAAGCGGGCTTGGCAGTAACACTGACCCTTGAAGATGAGATTGATATCAGTCGTGGTGATTTGATTGTGCTAGAAAACGCGCAGATTGAATCCACTAACCACGTATTGGCTGACATCGTGTGGATGACAGAGCAACCATTGCAACCGGGCAAAGCTTACGACATCAAGATCGCAGGCAAGAAAACCGTTGGTCAGGTTGAAACGGTTCGTCACCAATACGACATCAACAACCTATCGACTCACGCTGTCGATGAGTTGCCATTGAATGGTATTGGTTTGTGTGAATGGTCATTGAACGAGACTGTCGCGCTGGATAAATACCGTGAAAGTGCCGATACCGGTGGCTTCATCGTTATCGACCGACTAACCAACGTGACGGTTGGCGCGGGTTTGATTCGAGACCGTTTGGACTCTGTTGAACAGCAAGTCGGTAACTTCTCTGCATTTGAACTTGAGTTCAACGCATTGGTTCGCAAACATTTCCCTCATTGGGATGCCAAAGATCTAAGCCAACTACTGAAGTCATAAACGACCAAGTAACAGCTTATTGAATCAGGCGGAAACCGATCGTTTCCGCCATAAAGGACGGGTATATGTGGCAACAAGGATTTGTATTAGCGATTTTGCTCGGCATCATTACTTGCCTGCTCGTTACCCGTATTAAGCCAAGCTTTATCTTTGCTGGCGCGGCGTTTATTGCTTTTATGGCTGGCATGATCGACTTGTCGAGCTTGGCTAATAACTTCACTAACTCCTCGTTACTGACTTTAATTCTTCTGATCCTCGCATCAAGTGCGTTGGAGAAAACTCGCTTAATCAGCTGGGTTAGCCGCAATATCTCTGAAGGTAGGCTAGGTACCGTGGTTGCGAAGTTGGGTATTTCTACAGCGTTACTTTCTTCTTTTACTAATAACACCGCGGTGGTTGTTTCTTTGATCGGGGCGATCAAACGTAATCAACAGCACGCGCCGTCTAAGTTACTTATCCCTTTGTCATACGCTGCCATCTTAGGTGGCACCCTGACATTGATCGGCACATCAACCAACTTGATCATCAATAGCTTTGTTGAAGATGCCGGATTGCCGAGCTTAAACTTTTTCACACCCACCTTGATCGGTTTAGCTGTTTTGATCGGCGGCGTGTTGATCCTTATTCCTCTTAGCTATTTTTTACCCAGCTACGATGATGGTTCTCAAGATGATCTGCCTTACTTTTTAGAAGCCAGAGTGGAGCCGGGCTCACCGTTAGTTGGTCGCAGCGTAAGTGAAAACAACCTCAGAGCATTGAGAAAACTGTTCTTAGCGGAAGTGATTCGAGACGGTAAGACCACCGCATCTATTGACCCTGATTTTATTCTTCAAGCTCGCGACCGATTGCTGTTTTGTGGTGATGTAGAGAGTGTTGCAACACTGCAAGAAATCCAAGGTTTAACCCTGTTTGGTCAGCATCATTTGAATGGCCAGAGCTTTGTTGAAGTGGTGGTGAGTTCGTCGGCAAGCTTCTGTAACAAAACCCTGAAAACCAGCCAATTTAGAGATCGTTTCGATGCAGTTGTGGTTGCTATTCGTCGTGGCCATGAACGCCTAGAAGGTGGGCTAGGGAATATCACATTGACCGCTGGTGATACCTTGATTTTGGTTCCAGGTAAACGCTTTGAAGAACAGCGCCAACAACACAACAAAGAGTTTGTGTTGATGAATGACTTAGATTCGAGTGCCAAGCTTGATGCCGACAAATCGACGTTCGTGTTGCTCGGCTTTGCTAGCGTGATTGGTTTAGCCCTTATCGATGCAGTACCTATTATCAAAGGCTTAGCTGGTTTTCTACTGTTGCTGGTGGCATTTGGCGTGGTGCAACTGGGTGAGCTCCGCCGCCGTTTCCCAGTCGATATTGTGGTGATCGTGGGCTCTGCACTTTCTATTGCTCAACTGATGATTTCATCGGGTTTATCTGAGCGGATGGGGCTGATGTTTATGGAGGCGTTTAATGGCTGGGGCGTATTCGGTGCGTTAGTTGCTACCTACTTTATGACTTTGGTTTTGACAGAGCTGGTGACCAATAATGCGGCTGCAGCACTCTCATTTCCGATTGGCTACAGTATGGCAGTAGGTTATGGCGTTGACCCTATGCCGTTCATCATGGCGGTACTGTTTGGTGCCAGTGCCAGTTTTATCTCTCCATACGGCTACCAAACCAACTTACTTGTTTATAGCGTAGGTAATTACCATTTAACGGATTATCTGCGTATCGGCATTCCAATCTCGATTGTATATTCGGGCTTGGTGCTGACCCTAATTCCTTATTTTTTCCCATTTTAATGCTGTTTATTTAAAGGACTAATTATGACCGCAGTACTCAAACCCAAAGATGAGAATGTTGTGTGGCATCAACACTCGATTGATAAAACATTTCGCGCGGATCTGAAATCACAAAAGCCAGCCGTGCTCTGGTTCACGGGGTTGTCTGGTTCTGGTAAATCGACAGTCGCTGGAGCATTAGAAAATCGTTTGGCACAGCTTGGTTACCATACTTATTTATTGGATGGTGACAATGTGCGTCATGGCTTATGTAGCGACCTTGGCTTCTCTGAGCAAGATCGTCGAGAGAACATCCGTCGTATTGGTGAGCTTGCTAAATTGATGGCAGATGCAGGCTTGATCGTGTTGTCAGCCTTTATTTCTCCGCATCAAGCTGAAAGGCAACTCGTGAGAGATTTATTGCCGGAAGGTGAGTTTCTTGAGGTGTTCGTCAATACTCCATTAGAGGTTTGCGAACAGCGTGACCCTAAAGGTCTGTATAAGAAAGCACGTGCCGGAGAGATCCCGAACTTTACAGGTATTAGTTCAGTGTACGAAGCGCCTCAGAACCCTGAGATTGATCTACCTGCAGGTGAGAAGACACTCGATGAATTGGTCGAACTGTGTATTGATGCGTTGGAGAAGCGAAATATCTTAGCCAACTGAGATCGTTGGTATGACTAAGGCTACTCAGCTGTTTATCTGTTTATTCACGACCGATAAATAGTGCAGCCTTAGTTTACCGAGACAAGAAACCTATCCTCTAGATTCTCTTTATTCCTCTCTATACTTCACTTTTTACACCGTCTATTTTAGCTCCGTCGAGTGTCTAGACGGTGTAATTTACGCTGCTTTTCACTTCTGTCTGTACTGTGAATTTCTGGCTCAATAGTGCAATCAGTTGATCGTAATACTGCGTGTTTGGCTTGTTACCGAGCAAGGTACAAAGCTCATTGCCTGTAGGGCTGAATCGGTAGTAAACCAGCTTCACGCCTTTTGATAATGGTGCCAGTGACATGCTCTTACCTTGATAGGTTAGGTGCAGGGCTGGATCGAAATCAATCTCTCCGGATTCTAATTCTGTGCCCAGAATAATCCCGAGCTCTATCAAGTGGAGCAAGCTGGAGTAGGGCAGGTTGTGCCCACCAAGGTTGATGGTGTTGGTGGTGTCCCTTTTGCCAAAGTTGAATAGCCCAGCATGAGATTTAAAGCCGAGTAAGAGCTTTCTGCTGTTATCGCTACCAAAACTGCAGCCTAATGAAGCTGCTCTTTGTAAGGTCAGTGCTTCCTTTGGCGTCATGTCTTTTAAGATTTGCAGTGCCTTCATCGACGTCGAGCCTGGGTTGGTGACTTCTCGTTTCAGTACTTGAGCCCATAGCCTCTGCATCGATGTATTGTGGATCTCTTGTGCCATGTCGAAGAAACGGTATAGCCAGTCCTGATCCGGGTCTCCAGCCGCTTCATCCTTACATGAAGAGTGCGCCAACTTTAGAATCTGTTCTAGGTTCTTTTGGCGAAGCTCTCTACGTTTTTTCTCTCGCAATAGTGCCCGTTCGATAAGCGTACTCTCAGCTTTATCCTTTGGCTTGGCACTATGACTAATTAAGAAATCGAGGCCGAAGCTTTGTGCGATGTGCAGCATTCTGCTGGCACTGTCGGCAATATGAGGCTTTTTCTCATGCTTTTGCTGTGTATCGCTAGCATGCTCAATGATCACTGGCTGTTTGGTTTCTGACATAAGAGTACCGTTAGGAGACGACTCAAGACCAATCGTAGTAAATAATTGCTCGCTCTAGCTTGTTAAAACGCTCGATAACGGCGTTAGAACTTTTGATTGTAGAATAACCACTTATCAAAAAGCTCCGCCTGGTTCTCAAGCCTTTTTTCTACGCTATTTCTGAACACTTACTTATTGTGATTGGTATAACTGTCTAAAATGTAACTCTTTATCTTATTGGTGGCTAGATTTTGCGTGCAGAGTTGAAGGTTTCAACAAAATTTTACTTTTGTTAATGATAATAAAATGTTAAATTTGTTGTAATTCTCAAGGAGGAGTTATGAATCAAGTCAATGATAACAAGCTGAAGAAACAGCTTAGTATAGGGTTATTACTCGCGATTTATGTCGCTGTTCTAGCTTACTTATCTAATTACATCGCGTAATTCAGAAGAAAATTATCGTTATTAAACTGTTATTGAATGATCACACTCGTTCAGTGACGGCAGCTCATCCTTGAGCCACCCTTCTAATGACTACATGTCGTCATACTCTTCAATCGCAGTACCTTCAATAAGATAACCGGTTTGCGCTAAGTCATGGCTGATTGACTCAGTTTTCAGCGTTCCGACCAAATAGATCACATCCCATAACTGCTGTATTGGTGCACCTTTCGGGAACTTCACGTAGATGATTTGGTTCGGTGGCGGCGGTGGCACGTGGATACATGCGCCAAAGTACGGTACCAGCAGAAACTCAGTGATCATATTCTCATCACCTTCCAATGGAATCACAAAGCCAGGAATCTTCACTGTGCTGCCATTCAGCTCTGGGCGAACAGCACCAAGTGTCGATTGTTGAGGTTTGTCCATACTATTGTGGTCAACCATCGGCATACCAAATGAATCTAGCTGAGCACGTTCTGATTCTGGAATCAAATCAATCCATTCAAGTGTTAATACCGATTCGTCATTCTGAGTGGTTTCAGCGTGAGCTGTACTGATAAATGGGAACAGAAGTAGCCCAAGTATCAGTAGGAATTTGCGTTGCATCGTAGGTTCCTATTTTAGATTCGAATCGTCATGCCATCAGACAATGACTGGCGGTAAGCCCTGAAAGCGGGAATAAAGCCGATAATGATTCCAGCAACTTGTACCAGCATAAGCAGTTTCCACTCATGCGGTGTGATTGCGGATATCGATATGTTGATACCATAACTTTGTTGCACAATAGGAGCAACCACTGCGATCAGCGCAAACAATACTGCAACACCTAATGTAATGCCAAGGAAGGTTAGCGCACTGGCTTCACTGATCAGTAAACCAAACACATGACGAGGTCTTGCGCCCATCGCACGTAGGATGGCCATCTCTCGGCGCCTTTCTTGCAAGCTAGTGAGTAGGCTACTGAGCATGCCCAATAAACCGGCGACGACAACAAACCCTGAAACAATCAGTAGTGCTTGTTCTGCTACAGCCATCATTCCCCACAATTCGTGAAGCGCAATGCCCGGCATAATGGCGCTTAAAGGTTCTTGGCGGTAGTTATTGATTTCTCGTTGCAGTGCGAAGGTTTGGATCTTCGATTTAAGGCCAACCATCATCGCGGTAATCTGCTTCGGTTGGAAGTCACGTTGCTTTAGCGCTTCAGCATTCGGTGTGTGCCCGAGGTTGGCACCTGATTCCCAGCCAACATGAATTGCTTCGATTGCCTCTAGCGATACGTGTACGGTTTTGTCTACTGGTGTTCCTGTTGGCGCGAGTATTCCCACAATCTTGAAGGGCAGATTATCGTGACGGCTAAACGCAACATCACTGATACCGTGCGCAAGAATGATTTGATCACCTATTTTGTAATCTAGCTTCTTCGCGACGTCGGCACCAATCACTACGTCAAATAGCTGATTAAACTCTTTGCCTTGCTGAAAAGTAAGTGGTTGCTTACTTCCATAGCGATAATTCTCGAAGTAGCTATGGTTCGTGCCCATTACGCGGAAGCCTTTATGTGAATCACCCAATGAGATTGGGATCGCCCACTTTACAGCGTTGTGCTGGCTAAATTCTTCATAGCTTTTCCAGTCGATGTTGTTGGTCGCATTACCGATTCTAAATACGGAATAAAGCAGCAGGTTTACCTGACCAGAGCGGCCACCGACGATAAGGTCAGTACCTGAAATCGTATTGGCGAAGCTGCTCTTAGCTTCGGTTCTTACACGTTCCACACCGAGTAATAGAATGACGGATACAGCCACAGTGAGAATAGTTAGAATGGCTGTGGCTTTACGGTTGAGTACGCTTTTTAAGGCTAAGTGAGTAATTACTTTCATACGACAACCTTAGCTTGGTTAACGGTTTTTAAATCTATGGTTCGAGTGAACAACTTTTCTAGTGTTGGATCATGGCTAACAAAGATAAGAGTAGAACCTGCCTGGTTGGCTTGTTCTAACAACAGTTCGATAAAAGCTTCTCGGTTGTCATGATCCAAAGCCGAGGTTGGCTCGTCGGCAATAATGATTTTGGGTTGGCCGATCAAAGCACGAGCGGCAGCAACACGTTGTTGTTGACCGATGCTTAACTCGGTAACGGGCTTGTCCATTAAAGCTTGAGGTAGTTTTAATCTGAGTAACAACTCTCGAGCCGTCTCTTGTAAGCTTTTCTGGCTTTCAGCGACTTGCTGTTTACGTATCTGTGAAAACTGGCAAGGAAGCGTCACGTTATCGATAACTGATAGATAAGGAAGCAGGTTAAATTGTTGGAAAATATAACCAATATGATCGGCTCTGAATTTATCTCTTTGACGAGGTGTAAGCTGAGTGAGGTCTTGATCAAGGATAGAGACTTCTCCTTGCTCAGCTTGGTTGATTCCGGTCAGTAGCCCTAACAAAGTTGATTTTCCACAACCACTTGGCCCTTTAATAAAAAGGTGCTCTTGGGCTTGGATGTGAAGAGAGGGGATCTCTAACGTTGGTGGTAATTCAGGCTTCCAACGAAAGCTGATATTTTCGAGTTTGACCACAAGTGATGAACTGTCAGAAGACATGCTAGCTCCAATAATTAAAGCGGTGTATCTACTGGACAGTAATTTGAAACATAAATTCCCAGGAACACACCGATTTGAACAGCCAAGTAAGCGATGACTTACCTGGCTGTTTATTTTACGTTTAATCCGATCTAGGAGTGATTAGAATCGGAAACTAATACGCTCTGCGTTAAGCACTTCTTGTACTTGAGCTGTGTCTGTTAGTAGGTTCACCGTCATTTTTTCAGTGTTGCTGAACTTAGAGAACCACTGAGTGCTAACTGTGTCTAGCTTAGCAACATCTGAACATTCATAGTGGTACTCAACAGTGAACTCACCGTGGCCACCTTCTGAGTGATCGTGGCCTTCATGATCGTGGTGGTCGTGACCTTCGTGGTCATGGTCTTTGTGGTCATCATGATCGTGTTCAGCGTGGCCATGGTCTTTGTGGTCGCCATGACCGTGTTCCGCATGGTCATGGCCTTCATGGTCGTCATGACCGCCTTCTAAGGTGTTTGCTACTGACTTGAACTTCAGAGTACAACTCGCATTGTTAAAACTAAACAGCTCTTCTGGCTTGTTTAATTGTGCGATAGCCTGTTCAAACACTTTCTTCTGTTCTGCAGTTTTTGGAGCATGTTCAAACCCAACCACATCTGCGCCTGGAGCTGTTACTTCAACAAGCAATTCTTGCCCATCTTGCGCGATGTTTACTTCAACTTGGCCATGCACGTGTGCATCATGAGAGCGGAATTCTTCGTTAGCTAGAGCATTTGTAGAGACAGTCATGCCGATAACAACGGCTAAAAAAGTAGGTTTCATGTTTTTTCCTGAATAAAGGTTAATTAAAAAGTAGTGGTAATTAAGCGATATTTACAGGAGGTGAGCGTGCCAAATAAGCGAAATATAGCCGCTGTAGTGAAGTTACTGACTCTGTAATAGCGACAGTAAATTCCGAATGGAACTCTGGAATCTGTGGTAGTGAGTGCGCTGTGATGAACTGATTAAGCGAAAACAGCTCACAATGGTGTGAAGTGTGGTGCTCTGGTGCGATATCCACAATGTGTGTTGCGGCTAACACGCTTAACATGAGCATAAGCCCAAGCAAGAAGCCTGTTTTGCGTTTCACATTGTTGGGTGTGTTTTGCCACATCAGGATGATTAACCACAGAATTAAAAAAAGGATACTGTTATAATATAACAATATCCTTTGGTTAGGTCTCGAAAAAGACGCGAATATCTTATTAAAGGCTCGCTTTAATCAACTCAATGACTTGAGTGACTTCTGATTCGTTTAATGCACCTTCTTTTACAAACAAGATTTTACCTTGCTTGTCTTGAACGATAATCGCTGAGCTTTCTTCTTTTAGAGCCCATGTTGACGCAACGGCGCCGTCTTCATCTAGGACCATAGAAGACCATGGAAATTCTTCTTTGCTGCTTTCGGCAGAGGACTTAACAAAAGACCCAGTACCCCAAATCGCATCATCTTGGTTGATGATAGTGGTGGTTTGGTAGCTGTCTTCTGAGAATTTCGATGCGGTAATGGCTGCCATCAGTGGTGCGTTGAGCTCTTTAGAGCTGCTGCGGCCAGCGATAGCTTGAACGACGCGAACTTTACCTAGAAGATCATTGGTTGCCCAAGCTTGATATCCAGTATTTCCGTCGTTTAGAACAATCTCACCATAGTTACTCACATCGACGGCAGGCAGGG
The DNA here is from genome assembly GCF_041469805.1 of Vibrio sp. 10N.286.48.C11. Classification (NCBI taxonomy): domain Bacteria; kingdom Pseudomonadati; phylum Pseudomonadota; class Gammaproteobacteria; order Vibrionales; family Vibrionaceae; genus Vibrio; species Vibrio sp. 10N.286.48.C11. The sequence goes on from NZ_JBFRLK010000047.1 coordinate 38,568, forward strand.
TAGCGCCTACTGATAGGTTGTGAGCATTGGCGAAGAGTGGAGAGGCTGCGGCTAGAAAAGCCAGTAGAGTTTTGTTTTTCATTATATTTTTGTTCCGCTTATTGGTTTGCACAGGAAGTATAATATGAAATTTGAAAAATGCCTCTTTAACTTTTTTATCGTACGACGTAGAAAGAAGTTGCAGGCTTGTTACCAAAAGGTATAATGCATCAATATCAAGATGAACAATAGATTATCTTGCTGTTTGCTAAAGGAATTAGCGATTAAATGTGCTTTGAACAGCGACGCTGTTCAGGTATGTGACTGTAGTACTCAAATGGAATTGAGGTTGTATTATGTTAAGAAAATTTTCTACTTACCGTCCACGTCAGGTGGCGCGTTTCGTTAAAGTCCTGTTCAAAGGCCAATTTGCTATTGAAGGTGTTGGAGAGTTTCGCTTCGACCAAGGCAAGGTGCTACTTCCTGAAGTTTCAGACAAACAAAAGCTCACTATTTTTAAAGAAGTTAACGGCACCATTGCAGCGTTGCCGGTGTAACTGAGCTTTATCGATTTGTCTTGCACCGAATAGATTAACAATGAAAAGGGCTTCCTGATGGAAGCCCTTTTTTAATGCGTGTCGTTCACGATGGTATGTCGAACGGCACTTTATTGTGGAGGGAAGCACACACCTGTTCCACCCAACCCGCAATACCCATTCGGATTTTTAGCTAGGTATTGCTGGTGGTAGGTTTCTGCGAAAAAATATTTTCCAGCAGGCAGAACTTCCGTCGTGATCTCGTTGCCTAAAGATTCAGTCATTGCTCGTTGATATTCACGTTTAGAGTGCTCAGCGATAGATTGTTGTTCTTCACTGAAGGTGTAAATCGCAGAACGGTACTGAGTCCCTAAATCGTTGCCTTGGCGCATCCCTTGAGTTGGGTCATGACGCTCCCAAAAGGTTTCAAGTATTCGAGCTAGAGAGGTTTGTTCACTATCAAATATGACACGAACGACCTCGGTATGGCCGGTTTGCCCAGTACATACTTGTTCATAAGTGGGATTAACTGTGTATCCGCCAGCGTAACCAACGGATGTTGAAATAACGCCATCCAATTGCCAAAACAAACGCTCAGCTCCCCAGAAGCACCCCATACCAAACAGGACTTCTTGTTGAGAGCCCGTGGGTGCATCGAGCAGGTCGGTTTGATTGACGAAATGGCGCTCAGTGATTCGAATTGGGTCAGCATTTCCCGGTAGTGCGGTTGCTGCAGAAACCAGTTGTTGTTTGTTTAGCATGTTATATTCCTTTTCGCATACGTTTACCGCGCTGGCTTTTATTTAACGTGGGTTCATATTAACTGTTGGTCAATATTGAATAAGTCTTTAAATTAGACCGTGTTATTCCAGGATTTATTACAGACTCAATGCCTATTTAGCGGTATTATTTCTTTTCACTTATTAACGTATTGATAACTTCTTCACCAATTAAACATGATAAGAAAAACTTTACCAGTTCTGATTGGCACTCTATTGTCATCGACGCTCGCTTTCGCTGACGTTTCCCTTGAAATCAAAGGGCTAGATGGAGCGCTTGAGGATAATGTTGATGCTTATCTGAGTGCGATCCCTGAAGAAGAGTATTCGGTTTCACTAAGATTCCAATCCCGCTTGGAATCTATGATTAAAGAAGCCCTGAATGCGTTAGGCTACTACCACCCTAAAATCACATTTACTCACTCCGAAGATGATACCGAAATGACCGTTACGGTTGAGCCGGGAGAGCCTGTTGTTATTTATACTTCAGATATCGTTCTAACTGGTGAAGCCAAGGATGACCCAGACTTTTTAGCCTTGATAGCGAAGAGTAGCTTGTCTAAAGGTTCGACTCTGAATCATGGTAATTATGACTCTTTGAAATCGTCGATCCGCAACCTTGGCTTAGCGAAAGGCTACTTCGATGGTGCTTATGATCTTAGTAAGCTAGAAGTCGCTCCTGAATTGAACCGCGCTTATGTTCGTCTTCATTATAACAGTGGTATCCGCTATCACTTTGGTACTACTCAGGTTACTGGTAGCCAGATAGAAGAAGATAAGGTGCAGTCACTTAAACCATTTGAGGATGGCGAACCTTACTCAATCACCAAAGTCGGTGAGTACAACCAAAACCTGTCCAATACGGATTGGTTCTCCTCGGTATTTGTTGAACCAGATTTAAGCCAGTTAGGCGAAGGCCGAGAGATCCCGATGAAGGTTAGCCTTGCTCCGCAAGCTCGTAACCAAATCGAAACGGGTATCGGTGTATCCACCGACCTTGGCGTAAAAGGCACTCTGAAGTGGAAAAAACCTTGGGTTAATGAACAAGGCCATAGCTTCAATAGCAGCCTGTCGATTTCTAAACCTGAACAGACAATTACCGCTACCTATAAAATCCCTCTGGATGACGTGCTGAACGACTACTATCAAGTTAAGTACGGTATGAAAAACTTGGATAATCGTGATACCAAGAGTTTGGAGTCAAACTTAGCGCTAGAAAGATATTGGCGACTGGATAACGGTTGGCAACGCACGGTCTTCATTCGATACTTGGTCGAAAACTATGAGCAAGGTTTGCAGGATGATTTAGCGCAATTTGTGCTGCCGGGTATCTCTTTCTCACGCACTCGAACGCGAGGCGGTTCGATGCCGATGTGGGGCGATAAACAAACCATTATGGTTGAAGCGGGTGATGATACCTTGTTATCTGAAGCTAAGGTTGTTCGTTTTCAAGGTCAAACCGCTTGGATTCGAAGCATTGGCGACAATCACCGAGGCTTAACTCGACTTCAATTTGGCGGCAACTTTGCCGACGAGTTTGATAAGCTATCTCCCTCCCTAAGATTCTTTGCTGGTGGTGACAATAGCATTCGTGGTTATGGTTATGAGTCGATCTCTCCTCGAGATGAAAGTGGCGCACTAACGGGTGCCAAATTCATTGCAACCAGCTCGTTTGAATACCAATACCGCTTGGTTGGAAACTGGTGGGGCGCAGCATTCTACGACATTGGTGATGCATTTAATGACAAACCCGAATGGAAACACGGCACCGGCGTCGGTGTTCGTTGGGCGTCACCTGTTGGTCCAGTGAGTTTGGATTTTGCTTGGGGTCTAGATGCAGAAAAAGGTGATGAGTTCCAGTTACACTTTAGTTTAGGGCCAGAATTATGATCAAAGTGATGGGCAAGTGCATCAAGTGGACGTCGATCTCATTGACGTCTATTTTGCTGTTGTTGATAGCCTTGCTAGGTTTTGTTTTGTTCACCAATCCAGGGTTGAACACTGTGTTGTGGGGCGCTGAAAAAGCGTTGCCACAGCTTAAAGTGGAAAGCACTAAAGGGGCTCTGTTCCCGAGCTTTACGCTTAATAATGTTCAGTTTAAAGATGACAGCCTGCATATAGACACCAAAGTTCAAAAGCTGAACTTGGCGATTAATCCTCGCTGTCTGCTCGACCCTAAGTTGTGTGTCGATCGTTTAGCGATTCAAGGATTGGACTTCGCATTTACTGAACTGCCTCCGGCCTCTGCAGAAGAAACAGAACCTACTCCGCCCGTAACATCGGTAAAAACACCGTTGCCAATCGTAATCAACCGTATCGCTTTGTCTGATATCAAGTTGAATATCTTAGGGCATGAAATTGAATGGAGCTTGTTCTCTACGGCTTTGAGTATGCAGGGCGAAAAGCTAACTGTATCGCCAACCTTATTCAATGATCTTAAGGTTAAACTCGCTGAGTCGACAGAAGAACCGCAAGCAGAAAAGGTTGAGCCAAAAGCTGCCGTTAAAACGGCTATCGAATTGCCGGAAGTCTGGATTCCTCTGCAGGTTGTGTTGGAGCGTTTTGACCTCAACCGTTTCACCTTAGAACAAGAAACACCAATCGTTGTTAACCACCTTGGGCTAGAAGCTCGCGCGGGCAAACACACGGTTGATGTTTCAACTCTCGAACTCGATATGCCACAAGCAAGCGCCAATCTAACCACGAAGGTTGAGCTCAAGGGCGGTTACCCGCTAGAACTTTCTTTGGATGCGTTGGTGAAAGAAACCGACCTTGTTGGGCAGAAGTTGTCTCTGAAAGCACAAGGCAGCGTGGCTAAGCTAAACCTAGACTCCCAATTTTCTGAGCTGATTGAGGCAAAGTTGTCTGGGGATATTCAACCCTTAGAACCGACTCTGCCATTTGACCTTCTTTTAGAGGGCGGACAAGCACAGTGGCCCCTTACCGGAAAAAGCGATTACCAAGCGACAATTGAGCAATTTAAAGCTGATGGCTCACTAGATGGTTTTAATGTTCTTCTTAAAGGTGAAGCCGATGGTAAGGAAATCCCTGAATTAGCCATCGATCTACAGGGTAAAGGCACGACGGAACAAATTGTTCTCGAGCGTCTAAAGCTCAACACGCTAGGCGGTGAGCTTAACGGTGTCGTTAAAGCGAACTGGAAGAGTCTCGTTAACTGGCAAGCTGACGTGACACTCAAAGATATTCAACCGGGTCTGCAGTGGCCAGAAGCTGAGGGCAACATTAGTGGAAACATCGTCACCTCAGGTGAGTTGACTGAAGCGGGCGGCTGGGCGATTGAACTGCCTAAATTGGATATTGAAGGGATCTTGCGAGAATACCCTCTGGATATCGAAGGTCAGTTGTCAGCGTCGGATCGCAGCGCGAGCGGTGAACCAAAACTGAAAACCAGTGGTTTGAGCTTAGCTCACGGTGTTAACTCGATTAAGGCTCAGGGTGAGCTTGATAAGAAATGGGACATGGGTGTTGAGATTCACTTCCCTGAGCTTGTAAAAAGCGTCCCTGATTTGAAAGGTAAAGTGATTGGTAACATCCAGCTCAGTGGTCCAACGAAAAAGCCTGAAGTCGATCTCGCTCTAAATGTGGATAAGGTAGATTGGAATAACGAAGCAACACTAGAATCCTTGTCGCTTAATGGTTCTGTGGTTCCTCTGCCATTGCCTGAAGCTCAAGCTGATCTTGAATTAAAAGCTAACAACCTAACCTATCAAGATCAGAGCGTAAAAAGCATTGATCTCACGGTGAGTGGTGGTGAGAAGAAACACACAGTGACACTTGATGTGATATCCGACATCGTGTCTACAAGCTTAGCTATTTCCGGAGAGTTGATTCAAAAGCCTTCTCTTATTTGGTATGGATCGTTAGACAGAGTCAAAATCACCACTCAGCAAGGTCCTTGGGTGTTAGATCAACCTGTCGCGATAAATGCGGATGTTGATAAACAGTTTGCCGATGTTCAAGCGCACTGTTGGAAACAATCGGGTTCGAGCGTGTGTTTGGATGAAGACGTTCGTGTCGGAAAATCGGGTGAGGCCAAGGTAGCCATCAATCAATTCGATTTCGAGCAGATTAAAGCCTTTGTGCCTAAAGAGACGCAATTACAGGGCTTAGTCAATGCGACTGCTCATGCAAAGTGGTCTGAACAAGATGAGCCTGAAGTCACGGTAAGCGTTGATATGCCGAAAGGTCAGGTTGTTCAACAAGTGGGTGAGCCAATCACACTGGGTTGGGAAAGCGTTGCATTGAATGCCCAACTGAAAGACAACAAACTGGATGCCGATTTTAAGTTGGATGTTTCCGACAATGGTGACCTGTCTGGCACGGTGTCGTTACCGGATATTCTTGCCGAAGACAAAATGGTCGATGCGGCAATTAAGCTGACCACGTTCCATCTTGATTTCTTACAACCAATTCTAGGTGAATACAGCTTATTGAAAGCCGACCTTGAGAGTGATCTTCAAGTTAAAGGCTCTCTGATGCACCCTCAAGTCTTTGGCCAATTCTCTGTTGATGGTATTCAAGTCAAAGGCGATGTTACGCCTGTTTATGTGAAAGATGGCCGCATCGACCTCGACTTTGATGGTTATAGTGCAAAACTGGATGCGAATGTCGAAACGCCTGATGGTCACCTTGATATTGAGGGAACCGGAGATTGGCAAGATCTTAAAGCATGGCACTCGAACGTTAGAGTTTTCGCTGATGAGTTGATGGTTGATATCCCACCGATGGTTAAGGTGAAGGTCGTACCTGATATGACTATTGATGTCACACCAGATCTGGCGAAAATCACCGGTGATATTGCATTACCATGGGGACGAATTGTTGTTGAAGATTTACCACCGTCAGCGGTTGGCGTCTCTTCTGATCAGGTTATTTTGAATAAAGATCTAGAGCCAGAAAACGAAGATACGATTCCATTCAATGTGATGACGAATATTAATATCTCCATTGGTGATGACTTTAAACTGTCTGCCTTCGGTCTTGAAGGTGATTTGGTCGGTAAGCTCAACGTGGCTCAAAAAGACCAAGGTCCATTTATTACAGGTGAAGTGAACATCGTCGATGGTACTTATCAATCATTCGGGCAAGACCTCTTGATCGAAGAGGGTAAGATCCTAATGAATGGACCACCGGATCAGCCATACGTAGCCATCAACGCGATTCGTAATCCTGATAATACTCAGGATGACGTGACCGCTGGTATTCGAGTGACTGGCCCTGCGACAGAGCCTACCATCGAGATTTATTCTGACCCAGCGATGCCACAAGCGAACGCACTGTCTTATATTTTGCGTGGCCAAGATATCGACGGTGAGTCGAGCGGTTCGATGACAACGACTTTAATCGGTTTGAGTTTAGCGAAGAGTGGTAAGGTTGTTGGTGAAATCGGTGAAGCCTTTGGTGTACAGGACTTGCAACTGGATACTGCAGGCTCTGGCGATGACTCTCAAGTGACGGTAAGTGGTTACATCCTGCCTGGCTTACAGGTGAAGTATGGTGTGGGTATCTTTAACTCGTTAGGTGAGTTTACCGTTCGTTATAGATTGATGCAGGATCTCTATGTTGAAGCTGTTTCTGGCCTAGACAGTGCTGTGGATCTTCTCTATCAATTTGAGTTCGAGTAGAGCCGTATGGGAGGGCATATGCAGCATCTTGTTTTTGTCTATGGAACCTTGAGGCAAGGTCAGTCCAATCACCATTATTTGCAGGGCTGCGATTTATTAGGGCAGTTTGATACACCTAAGGAATACGCACTTTTTGATTTAGGTGCCTATCCGGCGATGATTTTGGGAAAGAAAAGTGTCGCTGGTGAGGTCTATATCATTAACGACGAAATTTTAGAGTCGCTCGATCGGCTAGAAGATGTTCCTGTTGAGTATCGTCGCGAGCAAATAGAGACTATATTTGGATTAGCATGGGTATATTTGTATCAGCTTGATCTAACAGCTAATAAAGAAATACTTTCGGGTAACTGGTGTAAGCGGAACAACGCTTAGTCGCTATATCTTCTGAGTTACCAAACAAAAAGCCAGCATGTGAATGCTGGCTTTTTTAATGATGCTATTTTGAGAAATGAACGAGGGTTTAGTCTCGGTTCAGCTCAAGAAACTCTTCTACTTTGCGAACCATGTTTGTTGAGCCAACAAAGAAAGGTACACGTTGGTGCAGCTCAGTTGGTTTGATATCCATGATACGTTGAGCACCGTCTGAAGCGATGCCGCCCGCTTGTTCCATAAGGAAAGCAATTGGGTTGCACTCGTAAAGCAGACGCAGTTTACCTTGAGGGTGACTTTGCGTGCTTGGGTACAAGTAGATGCCGCCTTTCAAAAGGTTACGGTGGAAATCTGATACTAGAGAACCGATGTAACGTGATGTATAAGGGCGGTTGTCGCTTGGCTCATTTTCTTGGCAGTACTTGATGTACTTCTTAACACCCGTAGGGAAGCGGATGTAATTACCTTCGTTGATTGAGTAAATCTTACCTTCGTCTGGAATCATCATGTTTTCATGAGATAGGCAGAAGGTACCCAGTGATGGGTCGTAGGTGAAGCCATTTACGCCAGCACCTGTTGTGTATACAAGCATGGTTGAAGAACCGTAAATCACGTAACCCGCGGCTACTTGCTTGTGTCCGGGCTGTAAGAAATCTTCTTGTGTTGGTGGTGTACCGATCGGTGATACTCGACGGTAGATAGAGAAAATTGTACCAACCGATACATTTACATCGATGTTTGATGAGCCATCTAGTGGATCCATCAGTACAACGTATTTTGCGTTTTTGTTGAGCTCTTTATTGAAGGCGACAGCTTCGTCTTCTTCTTCACTTGCAACACCACAAACTTGGTCACGGGCTTCTAGAGCCGCTTTAAATTTGTCGTTCGCGTAAAGGTCTAGCTTTTGCTGCTCTTCACCTTGCACGTTGTCTGTACCAACAGCGCCAGTGATGTCGACTAGGCCAGCCTTGTTGATCTCACGGTTAACAATTTTTGCAGCAAGTCGAATAGACGACAAAAGGGATGATAGATCACCGCTTGCATGGGGGAAGTCACTCTGTTTCTCAACAATGAACTCACCAAGGGTGCGCATCTCAGACATGTTATTTCCTTAAACTTCTCTCAATATTAGGGGGGATTTGAGCACTGTAGATTCGGCCTCTTGAGTGGGCTTTATTCATCTAGACGCTTACCTAAATTCTAAAGGTTAGATCTTTTTAATGGTAATGAACTAAGCGACACAGATCTCACTTACTATGTCGACTCAATTTGTTTTGCATTGCCGCTCGCTTTTAATCGCCATTTAATGATAATGAGTGCAAGCCGTTTTAATTAGACATCGTTTATTTAGCCAAGCGTTTGGAAGCAATTTATGCATATTCATATCTTAGGAATTTGTGGCACCTTCATGGGGGGTGCTGCGGTATTGGCTCGTCAATTAGGTCACAAGGTTACGGGTAGTGACGCGAATGTTTACCCACCAATGAGCACCTTGTTGGAATCACAAGGGATTGAAATTATTGAAGGGTTCGACCCTAGCCAATTAGAACCAAGGCCAGATCTCGTGGTTATCGGTAACGCAATGAGCCGCGGTAATCCGTGTGTAGAGTATGTGTTGGATAACAACCTTAGATACACCTCTGGTCCTCAGTGGTTGCAAGAGTTCCTGCTGCAAGACCGTTGGGTGTTAGCGGTATCGGGAACGCACGGTAAGACCACGACATCAAGCATGTTGGCTTGGATCTTGGAAGACTGTGGCTATGCACCGGGCTTCTTAGTTGGCGGAGTGTTGGGTAACTTTGGTATCTCTGCTCGCCTTGGTGAAAGTATGTTCTTCGTGGTAGAAGCCGACGAATACGACAGTGCTTTTTTCGATAAACGATCTAAGTTCGTTCATTACCACCCAAGAACCTTAGTGATGAATAACCTAGAGTTCGATCATGCGGACATCTTTGACGATCTTGAAGCGATTAAGCGTCAATTCCATCATTTGGTGCGCACTGTGCCGAGCAATGGCCGTATATTCTCACCTAAGCAAGATACTGCTATTGAAGATGTTCTAGCTCGCGGTTGCTGGAGTGAAACTGAATCGAGTGGCGATCAAGGCGACTGGGATGCCAAGAAACTGGTCAAAGACGGCTCTCAATTTGAGGTTTACTTCCAAAATGAATGTGTTGGAACCGTAAATTGGGACTTGGTTGGCGACCACAACGTAAATAATGCTTTGATGGCGATAGCAGCTGCACGTCATGTGGGCGTGACACCTGACCTTGCTTGTGAATCACTAGCTACCTTTATTAATACTAAGCGCCGCTTGGAGTTTAAAGGCGAGGTGGCAGGTGTGTCTGTTTATGACGATTTTGCTCATCATCCAACGGCGATTGAACTTACGCTTGGCGGATTACGTAATAAGGTCGACACTAAGAAAATCATTGCCGTTTTAGAGCCTCGTTCTGCCACCATGAAACGTGGTGTGCACAAAGAAATCCTGGCTGATTCGTTGAAGCAGGCGGATTCTACCTACTTATTCCAACCGGATAACATTGATTGGTCAGTTCAAGATGTTGCAGACGCTTGTCACCAACCGGCACACGTGAGTGATGACATGGATGCATTCGTTGCTAAAATTGTCTCAGAGGCACAAGCGGGCGACCAAATCTTGGTAATGAGTAATGGTGGCTTTGGTGGCATTCACCAAAAACTGTTGGATGGATTGGCACTCAAAGGCTAACTGCATCCACGACCTTATAATTTGAAGTAATTGAGAACATGACAAAACACGATAAAGCGATAACCCTTGCTTTCACTGGCGCATCCGGTGCGCCTTATGGCCTGCGTTTACTTGAATGCCTTTTGGCAGCCGATTATCAGGTCTACTTGCTGATTTCATCGGCAGCGCGAGTGGTATTGGCGACCGAGCATGAACTTAAGTTACCTGCTGGGCCAGATGCGGCGAAACAAGCTTTGGTTAAACATCTTGGCTGCGACCCTGAAAAGCTGGTGGTGTGTGGAAAAGATGATTGGTTCTCGCCGGTTGCCTCTGGTTCAGCAGCACCTAAACAGATGGTCGTTTGTCCATGTTCAGCGGGAAGCTTGGCTTCGATTGCTCATGGTCTATCAGATAACCTGATTGAGCGAGCAGCAGACGTAGTCATGAAAGAGCGAGGCCAATTGTTGTTGGTGGTTCGCGAGACGCCATTTTCGACGCTTCATCTCGAGAACATGCACAAACTTTCGACCATGGGCGTAACGATCATGCCTGCAGCTCCGGGTTTTTATCATCAACCCAAGTCAATTGAAGATCTGGTCGACTTTATGGTGGCGCGTATTCTAGATCACCTTGGTATCGAACAAGGTTTAGTGCCACGTTGGGGTTACGATCAACGTAATTGATCCAAACTTGATAGCTTATTGTTAAAAATCAAATTACAATTCTGAACACTCATCGGGGAGCGAACCATTCAAATAATGAATGCGAGCTGAGATCAAGCAGGTGCTTGGGACCCGTAAACCTGAACCAGATAATGCTGGCGTAGGAATTGAGTTAGGAACAACCTCTACCGTTCTCCTCCCTCAAACCTGTGCCGCTCAGACCATGGAGAGCGTCCAGTGAAATTCACATTAACTACCCTTGCTGTTACTACAGCTATTTCTTTTTCTGCCTTTGCTGCAGACAACACTTTGACTGTATACACCTATGACTCTTTTGCTGCGGATTGGGGCCCTCGTCCTGCCGTTGAAAAAGCATTCGAAGAGAAGTGTGGTTGTGATGTGAATTTTGTCGCTCTAGAAGATGGCGTGTCTATTCTGAACCGTTTACGTCTTGAGGGCGGCAACAGCAAAGCCGATATCTTGCTAGGTCTCGACAACAACCTGATGGCTGAAGCGAAAGCGACGGGCTTATTGGCTGAGCATAATGTTGATACGTCATCGGTAACGCTTCCTAATGGTTGGAACGACAGCACTTTTGTACCCTATGACTTTGGCTACTTTGCTTTTGTTTACAATAAAGAGAAACTGGAAAACCCGCCGAAGAGCTTGAAAGAACTGGTTGAGCAGCGTGATGATCTTAAGGTCATCTACCAAGATCCACGTACATCAACACCAGGCCAAGGCATGATGCTTTGGATGAAATCAGTATACGGTGATGAAGCGACAGCAGCATGGAAGAAGCTTGCTCAGAAAACAGTGACTGTAACCAAAGGCTGGTCTGAAGCTTACTCTATGTTCCTAGAAGGCGAGTCGGATTTAGTGTTGTCTTATACAACGTCTCCGGCTTACCACATTATTGCTGAAAGCGATTCTAAGTATGCAGCAGCAAGCTTCGAAGAAGGGCATTACACTCAAGTGGAAGTGGCCGCTAAGGTTAAAGGCAGCAAGAACGAAAAGCTTGCTGATGAGTTTATGGCGTTTATCCTAAGTGATGAATTCCAATCGGCGATGCCAACAGGCAACTGGATGTACCCAGTGACCGATATTGAGCTTCCAAAAGGGTTCGAGCAACTTATGGTTCCTCAGAAAGCGCTAAGCTTTACGCCCGAAGAAATTGCAGCTAAGCGTAAGCCATGGATTCGTGAATGGCAGAGTGCACTTACTTTTTAATTTGCTTTTAAAAAATTAGCTTTCTAACTTTCTGTATTTAAAGGTTTGTTCGATGTTAACTGAGCGAACCATTTACGGTAAAAAATCAATCTATGATAAAGAAAACACCTAAGGTTGGGATTTGGGTAGCGATACTCATTACCGCCTTCGTGGTTTCAGCAGTTGGGGCATTGCTTAGCAATGCCCCTTCTCTTGATATCAGCCAAGTATGGTCCGATACCTACTATTGGCATGTAACGAAATTCAGTTTTTATCAGGCGACACTCTCAACGGTGCTGAGTGTTGGCTTTGCTATACCTATTGCTCATGCGCTGTGTCGTAGACAATTTTTTGGACGCGCTTTGTTGTTAAGGCTGTTCGCGTCGACCTTAGTCCTGCCAGTGTTAGTGGGTGTATTTGGCTTACTTGCGATCTATGGCAATAGTGGTTGGTTAGCTAAGTTTTTGGCGAACTTCGATATTGAATTGCCATTTTCCATATACGGATTGAATGGTATTTTGCTGGCGCACGTTTTCTTCAACTTGCCTTATGCCAGTCGCTTACTTCTGCAAGCGTTAGATACCGTGCCTGCCGAGCAACACAAGCTTTGTGCTCACTTGGGTATGAGTCATTGGAACAAATTCAGATGGGTTGAATGGCCTCGCTTAAGACAGCAATTACCACATGTGTGTGGCTTAGTCTTCATGTTGTGTTTTACCAGCTTTGCTACCGTGATGGCGCTAGGCGGTGGACCTAAATCAACCACTATCGAGCTCGCTATTTATCAGGCGATTAAATTCGACTTTGACCTTCAAGCTGGTGCCTTGCTCGCGATATGGCAAATGCTGCTGTGTGGTGTGCTAGCGGTGAGCATTCAACGCCTATCGAAGCCTATTTCAGTGACGGCCAGTCAGCTGTCGGAAGAGAAATATTTGGTTAAGGACAGCTGGTGGTCAAAAGCTTGGGATAGCTTTTGGATCATCATAGTCTCAATGCTGGTATTGCCGCCATTAGCTATGGTTATCGTCAGTGGAATTAACTCGCAGGCATTAACCGTACTCAGCAGCGAGCCGTTTTGGGCGGCGTTAATGACCTCGGTTAAAGTCGCGTCATTAGCAAGTGTTATCGCAGTTGGTATTGGTATCGCCATACTACTGACTAGCCGAGCATGGCGTTTACAGAACAAGAATTTTCGAGCCGATAAAATCGAGCTGATTGGCACTATTATCTTGGTGACTCCGGGGCTGGTGATCAGTACGGGTATCTTCTTATTACTGCGTTCATTCACCGATGTATTCAGTTTAGCTTTCTTTATCGTGATTGCCGTCAACAGCTTAATGGCGCTGCCTTACGTAATTAAAACCCTAGCTCAACCTATGCTGCATTTGTCTCAGCAGTACCAGTATGTGTGTGCAAGCTTGGGTATGACAGGTTTCACGCGTTTTAGGTTAGTGGAGTGGCGAGCATTGCGTAAGCCGATGGCGCAAGCCTTCTCGATTAGCTTTATGTTGGCGATGGGTGACTTAAGCGCGATTGCTTTGTTTGGTAGCCAAGATTTTAGAACTCTGCCTTTGTACCTATTCCAATTGTTAGGCAGCTATCAAATGGAAGCGGCGGCGGTAGTTTCTGTGAGCTTACTGTTACTGAGTGTCGGCAGTTTTAGCTTAATAGAATTCTTATTTACTCGAAGATCTAAGCTCGATGCTAAAGAATTAAGGAACCGATGATGTTAGTGATGAAAGATGTGGATTACCACTATCACAGAGAGTTGTTTAGCTTTGATTTTCAAGCTGAGCAGGGCGATATTGTTGCGCTTATGGGGCCGAGTGGTGCGGGTAAGTCTACACTGTTGGCGCTAGTTGCTGGTTTCATCGAGCCTACATCGGGTGAGATATCAGTGGCTGGGCAGTCGCTTATTGGTAAAGAAGCACATCAGCGTCCGTTGGCGATGTTGTTTCAAGAGCACAACCTGTTTGCCCATCTCACGGTGAGTGAAAATATTGGTTTAGGTCTGCACCCGGGATTAAAGCTTACGGCAACCCAAAAGCTCAAAGTTGAGCAAGCAGCCGCACAAGTAGGTGTTGCAGAGTATTTGGATAGATTGCCTGAGCACTTATCCGGTGGTCAACGCCAGCGTGTCGCGTTAGCGCGTTGTTTTGTCCAACCTCATGATATTTGGCTGCTTGATGAACCTTTCTCTGCGCTTGACCCTTTGCTGCGTGAAGAGATGCTTAGCTTAGTGAAGCGATTAGCGGCAGAGCGAAATATTACGGTCTTGATGGTGACTCACCATTTAGGTGACGCACGCAGTATCGCGAATAAGTTTGTGTTTGTGGCGCTAGGTAAGGTGTTGGTTGAAGACTCGATAGAGGCACTGACGGCGGATCATCCACAGACAGAATTAAGCTCATTTGTTAAAGCGGGTGAGTGACGATTCATCACTCTTGTTTAATCTCTCTGATATTGAGTACGTAGAAAACAAAAAGACCTAGCATGCGCTAGGTCTTTTATTGTCTTACAGAATAAAGCGACAAAGATTAGTCTTCTAGCTTTAGCTCTTTTAAGATTTGGAAGATTTCACGAGAAGCCTTTGCTGGCTTGTTCGCTGATTTCTCTTTGTTAGCTTGGCGAGCTAGCTGACGAAGACGCTGACGGTCTGCTTTAGGGTACATGTCCATGACTTCTGAAATGGCAGCATCGCCTTCAGCAACAACGCGATCACGCAGTTGCTCAAGCTTGTGCAGTTCAGCGGTTGCTTGCGAGTGCTTGTTACGTACTTTATCCAAAGCCGCTTGAATTGGCTCAGGATCAACATTGCGCATTACTTTACCAATGTATTGAAGTTGACGGCGCTTCGCTTCATTTTTAAAGCGTTGTGCATCTTTAATCGCTTGTGCCAAATCTTCAGACAGAGGAAACTTGTCTAATACAGAAGGCTTCAGGGAAACAAGTTCTTCCCCCAGTTTTTGTAGCGCTTCCATGTCGGTTTTCATTTCTGTCTTACTTACCCAGATGATTTCTTCTTCTGGTTCCCATGGGGCTTTTTGGTTTTTGCGAGCCATCTTTTCTGCCTATGTCACTATCTCAAACGAATATATTGCCTATTTTAGCAAGAATCTTGGGGAGAAAGCGAAATTCTTGTTATCCTACGTAATATTGACCTACAAAATTAGAATAGATATGGATGTAAAACAGCAAGTCGCCCAGCAAAGAGTTGAGCTAGAAGCCGCAGTAGCAAAAGCGTTGGACATGGCCTCTGTGAGTGCCGACGCCGCTGAAGTTGCTATTACTAAGTCAACGGGTTTAAGTGTTTCAACACGTATGTGTGAAGTGGAAAACGTTGAATTTAATAGTGATGGTGCACTTGGTATTACTGTTTATCGCGGCCAGAAAAAAGGCAGCGCATCTACATCTGACCTGAGTGAGAAGGCTATTGCTCAAACGGTAGCAGCCGCGCTTGATATCGCTCAGTACACATCTGAAGACCCGTTTTCAGGTCCTGCAGCAAAAGAATACATGGTAAAAGAAATTCCAGACTTGGATCTTTTCCACCCTGACGAGCCTAACCCTGACTATGCCGCTGAGATTGCGATTGCAGCTGAGAAGCAAGCGCTCGCTTATAGCGATAAGATCAAACAGAGTGATGGCGCGAGCTACGACAGTCACTACGGTGTTAAGGTTTACGGTAACAGTCATGGCTTACTAGCCAGCTACGCTTCAAGCCGTCATAGCACGAGCTGCTGCGTGATTGGACAAGGCGCTAATGGTGAAATGGAACGTGACTACAGCTACACCGTTGCACGTCACCGTGATGAACTGTGGACGCCTGAGCGTGTAGGTCAGGAAGCTGCAGAAAAGACCATTAGCCGTTTGGATGCGAAAAAGCTACCAACAGGCCAATACCCAATTATGTTCGCTAACGATGTTGCGACAGGTCTTATCGGTCACCTTGTTATGGCGATCAGTGGCGGTAACCTTTACCGCAAGTCGTCATTCCTATTGGATCATCTCGGTCAGAAAATCCTACCTGACTGGTTTAACATTTCTGAGCGACCACATATCTTGCGTGGTTTGGCTTCAAGCCCATTCGATAGCGAAGGTGTGTTCACTCAAGATCGTGAAATCATCACTGACGGTGTGCTAGCAACTTACCTACTAACGAGCTATGCCGCACGTAAGATGGATATGATGCCAACCGGTCATGCTGGTGGTATTCATAACTGGTTCGTTAAATCGACCGGTCAAAACTTTGAGCAGATGCTAAAAGAGTTGGGTACTGGCTTCCTAGTCACTGAAGTGATGGGCCAAGGCGTAAACACCGTAACGGGTGATTATTCACGTGGCGCTGCAGGTTTCTGGGTTGAAAACGGAGAGATCCAATACCCAGTATCAGAAGTAACAATCGCAGGTAACCTAAAAGACATGTTTACTCAGATTGTTGCTGTGGGTAACGACGTAGAAACACGTTCGCAAATTCAAACGGGTTCTATCCTGCTTGAGTCGATGAAAGTCGCGGGTGAGTAATTCAATTAAAGCGAATCTGATGAATTAAAAAAGGGAGCCGTGGCTCCCTTTTTGTTTTCTGTATTTCGCCAAAAATTGGCTAACTGCTTATGCTAACTAGATCAGTATGGTCGCTAAGCCTAGGAACACCGATAGGCCAATAACATCGGTTACTGTGGTCAGTGCCATACCGCCAGCAAGGGCTGGATCGATATTCATCTTCTTCAACATCACTGGGATAGTTACACCAGCAATACCTGCGACAATCAAGTTGGTCATCATCGCCGCTGAGATGATGCCTCCCAGTATCCAGTTACCTTTCCAAGCCACCACGATACCACCAATGATAACGGCCCATAGAACGCCGTTTAGGAAGCCGATGGCTGCCTCTTTGAGTAGCAGTTCGCGTTTGTTACTGTCACCGATATGACCGAGTGCCAAACCACGAATCACCAGAGCAACGGTTTGGTTACCCGCAACACCCCCCATCGAAGGCACGATAGTCATCAGAACCGCAATCGCTGCCATTTGATCGAGCGTTGCTTCAAACATGTTTGATACAGATGCTGCCGCCAGTGCTGCGAGTACGTTAGCACCAAGCCACACACTACGACGACGAGCAGATTTTACGACCGGTGCGAAGGTATCTTCGTCATCGTCCATACCCGCCATACTCATCATTGAGTGTTCGGCATCTTCACGGATAACATCAACCACGTCATCGATGGTGATACGACCAACAAGGTGCTGGTTACTATCGATGACAGGCGCAGAAACCCAGTTACGACGTTCAAACAGGCTCGCGATATCTGACGCACTGGTTTCTACCGCGATCGCTTCGTCGGCATCATCCATCACTTCTGAAACAGGGACATCAGGTTGAGTCGTTACTAGCGTGGTAAGTGATAGGTTACCGATAAGACGTTCTTCTTCATCAATAACATACAGAGCATCAGTTGCATCCGGCAGTTCGCCACGCATACGCATGTAGCGCAATACAACGTCAACATCGACATCACCACGAATCGTGATTACGTCGGTGTTCATGATCGCACCCGCTGAATCTTCAGGGTACGACAGGGCAGTTTCAACTAACGCACGATCGACGGAGTCCATTTGAGAAAGGACTTCGCGAGAAACATCGTCGGGTAGGCTTCGAAGTACGTACGCGACGTCATCGGTTTCCATACCTTCGGTTGCTTCTGCCAAGGTCTCAGGTGCCATTTTCGACACAAGAGCATCTTTGACGTCTTCGTTTAGTTCATCAAGAATTTCACCGTAGTCTTCAGGATCGGTGAGTTGCCAGAGTACGTCACGACTTTTGCGAGGGGAGGCTTCTAAAAGGTGTGCAATATCTTCAGGCTCCATGTCCTGAAGTTGTCGGCGTACGTGAACAAATCGGCCGTTTTCTAGGGCTTCGCTGACTTCTTGGAGGGTTTGGTGAGCTTGGTCGAATTCTAATTGCTCTGCCATATTTTCCTCCTATCTCATTATTCTAACAATGGTTGGAATAGTAACTTAATTCTGGGGCTTATTTAAATCATAAACTTAGATAGAACTAAGATTTAATATTGGTTGGTTCG
Source organism: Vibrio sp. 10N.286.48.C11 (assembly GCF_041469805.1). Taxonomy (NCBI): domain Bacteria; kingdom Pseudomonadati; phylum Pseudomonadota; class Gammaproteobacteria; order Vibrionales; family Vibrionaceae; genus Vibrio; species Vibrio sp. 10N.286.48.C11. Next base: position 56,543 of record NZ_JBFRLK010000047.1, read on the forward strand.
TTGTTTGAGTCTTAGGCGTTGTGAGTGAAGCGTTTTCGCTACTCACCCTCATCAAACTTGTCTTCAATGAGATGACAGACGGCATCCAGTGCTTGCTGTGAATCGGTACCTGCAGCTTGAATCGTAATATGTTGCCCTTGCGCTGATTCCAGCATAAGTAACCCCATTACGCTGTCTGCTGTTGCTGTTTTATCTTCTTCGCTATGGATAGTGATGGTTGCATCAAAGCTTTGTGCAAGCTCAACCAACTTTACGGCTGCTCTAGCGTGAAGACCCAAGCGATTTTGGATCAGTACAGTTCGAGTTAATTCCATGGTTAGCCCTGTTGGTGCTTCTCTAGGGAGGCGTGTCTGATTTGAACTTGATGGCCAAGTTGCTCAAAGTACTCACCAATTTTCTGGGTTAGATAAACCGAGCGGTGTTTGCCGCCAGTACAGCCAATCGCGACCGTTAGGTAACTGCGATTGTTCTTCTCTAACATTGGTAACCACTGTTCAACAAAGCCTTGGATCTGTTGCTTGAGTTCCAGAACTTCTGAGTGTTCTTCTAGAAAGGAGTGAATTGGTGCATCTAGCCCGGTTAGTGGTCGTAGTGCAGGTTCCCAGTGAGGGTTCGGCAAAAAGCGAACATCAAACACGTAGTCGGCATCGCTTGGCAGACCAAATTTAAAGCCGAAAGATTGAAAGACAATGATTAGTTCTTGCTTCTCTTTGCCTTCGACTTTAAAGCGCACTTTTTCACTCAACTCGTAGAGGTTGCAGTCACTGCTATCAATCACAATGCTGGCTTGCTCTGCTAGAGGACTGAGAAGTGTCTTTTCTAAATCAATAGCCTGCTCTAGAGAAAGTTTCTCTTGGCCAATTGATAAAGGGTGGATTCTGCGGGTTTCGCTGTAGCGCTTAAGGAGTGTCTGCTTGCTGGCATCGAGGAACAATACATCAACATCGATGTTTGTAGCTGACTCGAGTTGCTCGAGCGTGTCGGTGACTAACTGAGGCTCTTTCGGTAGGTTACGTATATCAATACTTACCGCAACGTTTTGGTTGCTTTCGCGTACCGATTCGACAAAGTTGTTGAGCAGGTTTACTGGTAGATTATCGACACAGTAATACCCCAAGTCTTCTAGGACTCGTAACGCAACACTTTTACCGGCCCCTGATTGGCCACTAACCACGATTAATCGCATGTTATTGCTCGCAAGTTGGCACTTGAATCATGATGTCGTAAAGCTCTTGATCGCTCTGAGCATTACGCAGCTGTTTAAGAGTCTGCTTGTCGTTTAGTCGTTCTGCCATACAAGAAAGGGTTTTTAGATGCTCTTTGCATTGTTCGCTAGGAACAAGCAGGGCAAATAGTAGGTCGACAGGACGATTATCAATCGCATCAAATTCGATAGGATCTTGGCATTGCAGTAATACAGCTATCGCTTTATCACTGACATTCATACGAGCATGGGGAATCGCGATACCATTACCAATACCGGTACTGCCCATCTTCTCACGGCTCAACATACACTCAAATAGCTCTGTTGAATCTTGACCGCAGCTCTCAGCTGCTATCTGGCTGATGAGCTCAAGGGCTCTTTTTTTGCTTGTGCATTGGACTGCACTTTTGGTGCAGTCCAATGAAAGTACTTCGCTTAATTGCATGTTAGTGACTACTTAGCTTTTCTTTGTGCTTGTTGAGTTGGCGGACGAGTTTATCAACCAATGAATCAATCGCGGCATACATGCTTTCATCTGTTGCTGTCGCATGGATTTCCCCCTGATTTATATGCAGGGTAGCTTCTGCGATTTGATTGATTTTCTCAACTTTTAAAACAACCTGAACGCTATTGATATGATCAAAGAAGCGCTCAAGTTTGTCGAATTTGGTGTGAACATAGTCTTGCATTGAATCGGTAAGATCAACGTGATGGCCTTGAATATTGATTTGCATAGACTTTCCTTTTCAGTTGGTTGCCTGATCATAGTTGCTAAGTAACTAGCGACTAAATGAGCTTATAGCAGGCGTTTACGCTGACTCGATGGGGCAATGCCCAGAGACTCACGGTATTTCGCTATGGTACGTCTAGCTACCTGAATTCCTTGGTCAGCCAGTAAAGCAGCAATCTTACTATCACTTAGAGGCTTCGCGGTATTTTCCGCTGCGACAAGCTTCTTGATGAGTGCGCGAATTGCTGTAGATGAACATTCACCGCCATTGTCAGTGCTGACATGGCTTGAGAAAAAGTATTTGAGCTCGAAGATGCCACGTGGCGTATGCATGAATTTTTGAGTCGTCACACGAGAGATCGTGGATTCGTGCATATCAACAGCTAACGCAACATCATTAAGAACCATTGGCTTCATCGCTTCTTCGCCATGTTCGAAGAAATCACGCTGATGTTCAACAATGCATCGCGCAACTTTGAGTAGCGTCTCATTTCGGCTCTCTAGGCTTTTAATTAACCACTTTGCTTCTTGCAAATTTGAGCGGATGTATTGATTGTCGGCGCTGTTGCCTTTACTGCCCAGATCAGCGTACTGCTGATTCACTTTCAACTTAGGCACGCTATCAGGGTTAATGGTCACTAACCATTTGCCAAGGTCTTTGAAGACAGATACATCTGGAACCACATACTCAGTTTCATCCGGAGTAATCTTACTGCCAGGACGAGGGTCCAGCTGTTGAATCAGTTGCAAAACTTCACGTAGTTCTGCTTCTTTCAACTTGGTCTCTTTGATAACCAGTTTGTAATCGCGATTGCCGAGTTGGTCGATATGGCTAGTAAGTACTAACTTAGCTTCGTTAAGCCAAGGCGTATCTTGGGGAAAGGTTGCCAGTTGCAGTAACAAGCAATCTTGCAGGTTGACTGAACCGACACCTAGCGGATCAAACTGCTGAATTCGTTTACGTACCGCTTCAATTTCATCAAGCTCGATCTCTTCATTGTCGAAGTTTTCAAGGATGTCTTCACAAGTTACAGTGAGGTAGCCGTAGTCGTCGATGGCATCGATTAATGCAAAAGCGATGCTTCGGTCGGTGTCAGTGAATGGCGTTAAGTCGAGTTGCCAAAGTAGGTAATCGTGCAGGCTTTGAGTGGTTTCGCCTTGATAAACAGGCATGTCGTCATCAATCGCAATACCCGTGTTACCGGTGTTCGCGCTGTAGACGTCTTCCCAAGTTGTGTCGATTTCTAGTTCGTTGCCAATCTCTGATTTTTCGATTAAGTCTGAGCTATCAGGTAAGTCTTGCTCTGTGGCTTCAACAGTTTCTTTTTCGTCACTGCTAGGTTTTTCTTCCGATGTTGGCGTATCTTCATTGCCTTCTTCGACATCGAGTAGTGGGTTAGATTCAAGTGCTTCTTGAATCTCTTGCTGCAAATCTAAAGTAGACAATTGCAACAAACGAATCGCTTGCTGCAATTGAGGAGTCATTGCTAACTGTTGGCCTAGCTTAAGTTGTAATGAGGGTTTCATTCAGTGTGACTTACCTAGTTATTATTCTTAGAACTCTCGATACTCTCTATATAATCATAGACGGAATTGTTCGCCTAGATAAACTTGTTTAACTTGTTCGTTATTGAGAACATCTTCAGGAGTACCCTCAGCGATCAGGTGTCCTTGGCTTACGATGTAAGCTTTTTCACACACGTCTAATGTTTCACGAACGTTGTGGTCGGTAATCAAAACGCCCAAGCCGCGATCACGCAGGTGAACAATGATTTTTTTGATATCGATTACTGAGATCGGGTCAACACCGGCGAATGGTTCATCCAATAGAATGAACTGCGGGTTTGCTGCTAGTGCACGAGCAATCTCTACACGACGACGCTCACCACCCGACAGAGCCATACCATTGCTGGTGCGGATATGTTGGATGTGGAACTCTTCTAGCAGGTCTTCCATCTTATCTTGGCGTTGTTCGTTGGTCATTTCATCACGGGTTTGTAAAACCGCCATGATGTTGTTCTCTACGGACAACTTACGGAAAATCGATGCTTCTTGAGGCAGGTAACCGATACCAAGACGAGAGCGGCTGTGCATTGGTAAGATACTGATGTCTCGGTCATCAATGCTGATGGTACCTTCATCACGCGCCACCAAACCAACAATCATATAGAAAGATGTGGTTTTACCTGCACCGTTAGGCCCAAGCAGACCGACGATCTGGCCTGACTCTACCTGTAAGCTTACATCGGTAACAACCTTACGTTTACTGTAGGTTTTAGCTAGGTTTTTTGCTTTAAGAACAGCCATCGTTACTTATTCACTTCCGTTGGTTGTAAAACCGTTGACACTCGTTTGTTTTCACCACTGTCAGCGACTAATTTCTGAGAACCGATCTGGTAAGTGATCTTAGAACCGCGAATGATGCTGCCATCTTGAGATAACATCGCATTCTTAGTCATGATCAGTCGGTCGGCAACAAGCTGGTAGTGCAGGTCGTCAGCTTCACCGTAGAGTGTCTTACCGTCGTCAGTAAGCTGAGAGAAGGTTGCTGGCTTACCGAAGCCTTGAATTTCTTCAATCTCACCGTTTACGGCGTTACGAGTAACAATAACCTTATCGGCATTGATATTGATGCTGCCTTGTTTAAGGTTCACATCACCAAGGAAAGTCACTTGGTTACTTTTCATATCCAATTGCTGGCTGTCTGAGTCAATGTAGACAGGTTGCTCACTATCCGAAGACAGAGCATAGACATTAGGTGCCGCAAGGGTCAAAGCGAATAAACTAAGGTGTAAGAGTTTCATATCTACCTTGAACAGAATTAAAGAGGGTTGCATTGTTGGTACCGAAGTTACCTTTCATTGCTTGTCCCTCAGTTTCAAAAAATGTACCGATCATATGGACCGGAGTCTCTGAATAAAAATCTCGGCTAGGCAGCTCAACAACCATTTTATCTGTGGTCATTGTATCGAAGCTGGCTTCTGGCAACAGGTTCTTTGCCACGACGTTGTCATAAAACGTGACAACTTGATTCTCATCCATAATCGCGCGATCAGCGGTGACTTGCCATTCAATCGTGTGCCCTTCACGGAATACCGAAAGAACTGGGTTTTGAAAGTGCGTATCGCCAACTACTGAGTAGTGTTCTAAATACGTCGATTCAACCTGATAGCTGCGAATACCGCTTTCGTCGTAGCTAATGTTGTTCAGGCTTTTGCCACTAAACGCGGGCAGCTCCAAATTTGGAGCCACTTGTATCGTTGATGTTTGCTCTTTGTCGTACAAGTAATAGGTCGACCAAGAGGCAATAAATATGAGTATTAAATAGATAATACGAGTAAAACTCATATGCTTAAACCTTTATGCACGTCGAGTTCATTTCTTGCTTGTAAAATAAGGTCACAGACTTCACGTACCGCGCCATGACCACCGTTAATGGTTGTCACGTAGTTTGCACGCTTTGCAAGTAGCGGGTGCCCATCTGCCACACAGACCTTCAAGCCAACTTTTTCCATTACAGGCCAGTCAATCAGATCGTCTCCGATGTAACCTGTATTTTCAGGGTTTACAGAAAGCTTATCGCAAATATCTTGGTATGCCTTAACTTTATCGTCTTGACCTTGATAAATCAGCTTAATGCCTAGAGCGGTCATACGATTCTCAACAATTTGAGATTTGCGACCCGTGATGATCGCGATTTCAATGCCTGCGTTCATCAGTGATTTGATACCGTAACCGTCACGAGTGTGGAAGGTTTTCAGCTCTTCACCGTTGTTGCCCATGTAGATGCGACCATCAGAGAAGACACCATCGACATCGCAAATCAGCAGTTTGATCTCTTTTGCAATTGCAAATACATCTGAATTAACAGTGCCGTATAGAGTTTCGACTGTCTGTGTCATTACATTACTCCTGCTTTCAGTAAGTCATGCATGTTTAACGCTCCGACTAATTTACCTTCTTGGCATAACATCAGGCCATTGATGCTCTTCGCTTGCATCAAGTTTAAGCCCTCAACCGCGAGCATGTTTGGCTCGGCTACCGTCGGGTTTAGCGTCATCACATCACCGATCTGCGTGTTATGGATATCAACGCGTTTGTCTAAGATACGGCGTAAATCACCATCGGTAAAAATACCGGCCATTTGGCCATCTTCACCAACGATTGCTGTCATGCCTAAGCCTTTCTGAGATATCTCTAGTAGAGCGTCTCTTACTAGTGCGTCGGGTGCTACAACAGGAAGTGAATCGCCTGTGTGCATGATGTCGTCGAGCTTCAACAGCAGCTGACGACCTAAAGCGCCACCAGGATGAGACAGGGCAAAGTCTTGAGCGGTGAAGCCTCGAGCCTGCAAAAGTGCAACGGCTAATGCATCACCCATGACCAAAGTCGCCGTGGTGCTTGTTGTTGGTGCTAAGCCCAGCGGACAAGCTTCTTCCGGTACTGAAATTTGTAAATGGATATCAGACAGGGTTGCCATGTTTGATGCTGGCTTGCCTGTCATGCTGATGATCTTGATGCTCAGACGCTTTAACACAGGAAATAGGCTGAGGATTTCTCCCGATTCGCCGGAGTTGGATATTGCAATCACAATATCACCAGGTTCGATCATGCCTAAGTCGCCATGCGCCGCTTCGCCTGGGTGAACAAAGAAAGCCGATGTCCCGGTACTTGCCAATGTTGCTGCGATTTTGTTGCCAATGTGGCCTGATTTACCCATGCCCATCACAACGACTTTGCCTTTGTTGTTCAGGATAAGGTCGCAAGCTTTACAAAAATCATCATTAAAATATTGGTCTAATTGAGTGAGACCTGCAACTTCGGTTTCCAAAACTTGTTTTGCAACGCTGCGGTAATCAAATGGCTGAGACATCAAATACTCCAAGTACGGGAAGTTAAATCAACAATTAAGCCGACATGTTCATTAATAGGTAACTTTGGTAGGCCACGAACGTCACAATTAACACGCCGCCTTCAATACGATTCACACTACGAGATTTTCCTAGTGCCATCACAACAAGTAGTAGCGATACGCCTAGCATTACCCAGAAGTCACGACCCATAGCGAACTCGCTCAAGATCGAAGGGTTTAGGATGCCCGGGATACCCATAACAGCAAGGATGTTGAATACGTTTGAACCAATGATATTACCTACAGCCATATCATCTTCACCCTTCATAACGCCGGCTAGTGATGCTGCAAGTTCAGGAAGGCTAGTACCAACAGCAATGATGGTTAAACCAATGACAAGGTCGCTCATGCCGAAGAACTTCGCGATGATCACAGCGTTATCTACCAGCATATCAGCAGCTAAAGGTAGGACGATTAGACCAATCACGACCCACATTGCAGCCTTAGGGTTACTTACGCCTTCAGGGATCTCTGATTCTTGCTCATCAAGGAAAGCATCGCCGTTCTTTTTCTCGCTGCGGCTGATTTGCAACATAGCAAACAAAAACGCGGCAAAAAGAACAAACAACAACACGCCTTCATAGAAGCCTAAATGGTTATCCCACAATAGGGCGCCCGCTAGCAGAGTGACACCGATCATTAATGGTAGTTCACGACGAATCACGCCTGAGCTAATCGATAACGGCTTGATAAGGGCTGTAATACCTAAAATCAGCGCGATGTTGGCGATGTTAGAGCCCAGTACGTTGCCTACAGCTGTATCTGTTTTGCCATCAAGGGCTGCTGTCGCAGAAACCATCATTTCAGGAGCCGAAGACCCCATTGCTAAGATCGTCATACCGATAACTAGTGGTGAAATACCGAAGTTGCGAGCAAGAGCAGCGGCACCGTAAACCAGCTTATCTGCACTCCACACCAAAAAACCTAGACCGATAATAAGAAACGCAATCGCTTCAAGCATGATGATTCCTAAAAAATTAATAAAAACGGAGAATTAACCGCTAATTTTGACCTGTTGCTAGATAAAAGGGAAGTCACTCGGCAAATTAATTACCAGTTAGCAGGCAAGAAAGAGAGATCAATAGATAATTTCCTAATGCTTTCAAATCCCTGCATAGATTCCTGTTTAATATGAATTAATTGAACAGTGCTTTTAATTCTAAAGTAGACTCATTATTATTGCAGCCATAATTGGCGTTTTTTAAAGCAAGGAAACAACAAAAATATGTTGAACACTGAGCTTGTGAAAGTTAAGAACCTCAGCTTCTCACGCGGTGACCGCGTTATCTTTGATGACATCAGTTTAGAGGTGCCTCAAGGCAAGATAACCGCCATCATGGGGCCGTCTGGGATCGGCAAAACGACTTTACTGCGTTTGATCGGTGGGCAACTGCCGCCAGATGAAGGCGAAGTTTGGTTTGATGGTGACAATATCCCTGCATTATCACGTCGAAAGCTATATCAAGCACGTAAGAAAATGAGCATGCTATTCCAATCGGGTGCGCTTTTTACGGATCTCAATGTCTTTGATAATGTGGCGTTTCCGCTGCGAGAGCACACTGAACTTAATGAAAAATTCATTCGTACCATCGTATTACTTAAGCTTGAAGCGGTAGGATTACGTGGTGCTGCGCAATTGATGCCGAGTGAGTTGTCTGGCGGAATGGCTAGGCGTGCCGCACTGGCGCGCGCAATCGCACTGGATCCAGAACTTATCATGTACGATGAGCCGTTTGTTGGCCAAGATCCCATCACCATGGGCGTATTGGTTGAATTGATACGAAATCTCAATCAAGCCTTGGGCTTAACCTCGATTGTTGTTTCTCACGATGTGCCAGAGGTGATGAGTATTGCTGATTGGGTTTACCTCATGGCAGATAGCAAGATTATTGCCGCTGGAACACCTGATGAGTTGTACAACAATAGCGATCCGAGAGTGCAGCAATTTTTGCAAGGCGAAGCCGATGGTCCAGTACCATTTAGATTCCCTGCGAAGAGCTTAGAAAAGGATTTGTTTTAATATGATTGTTAAAACTATTGCGGGTGTCGGTAAGCGTACACTTGCGAGCTGTGAGTCATTTGGTCGAGCAAGCCTGATGTTATTTGGGGCTTTGTTTGGCATCCCGCGACTAAAAAACTTCCCCTTATTAGTAAAACAACTTTATAGCGTTGGCGTTCAGTCATTGGCTATTATTTTAGTTTCGGGTCTGTTTATCGGCATGGTGCTCAGCCTGCAGGGCTATGTCGTGTTAATTGACTACGGCGCTGAGGGAAACCTTGGTCAAATGGTCGCGCTTTCACTGTTGCGTGAGTTGGGGCCTGTGGTGACTGCGTTATTATTTGCAGGTCGAGCCGGTTCAGCACTCACGGCAGAGATTGGGTTAATGAAGGCAACAGAGCAGATCTCAAGCCTTGAGATGATGGCCGTTGACCCTCTTAAACGCATTATTGCACCACGTCTTTGGGCCGGGCTTATCTCAATGCCATTGCTTGCTATGATTTTTATGGCGGTAGGTATTTGGGGCGGTCAACTGGTTGGTGTTGATTGGAAAGGCATTGATCACGGCAGTTTCTGGTCTGCGATGCAGTCTTCAGTAGAACTTGGCCGAGATATTGGTAACAGCATGATCAAATGTATGGTCTTCGCTATCACCGTAACTTGGATCGCACTTTTCAATGGTTATGACGCAGTACCGACTTCAGAAGGTATCAGTCAGGCAACCACACGCACTGTAGTGCACTCTTCTCTAGCGGTACTAGGGCTAGATTTTGTTCTTACCGCATTGATGTTTGGGAATTAATCATGCAACAAACTCGAAAATTAGAATTATGGGTCGGCACCTTTGTTATTGCCGGAATTTGCGCAATCTTAATCATGATCTTTCAAGTCGCTGACGTAAAAGGCATAGGTTCGAACCATACTTACAATCTAAAAGCGACCTTTGACAACATTGGCAGCCTAAAAGTTCGTTCTCCAGTGAAAGTGGGTGGCGTCGTTGTTGGACGAGTTAAAAGCATTGAGCTTGATACCGAGAGCTACCTTCCTGTCGTTGAACTGTCTATTGACGGGAAGTACTCACAATTTCCAGATACCTCTAGTGCTCAAATTTTAACATCTGGCTTAATTGGTGAGCAGTACATTAGTCTGGTTCCAGGCTTCATTTTTGATGATGAAGAGATGTTGGTCGATGGTGATTCAATTGAAGACACTAAGTCAGCATTGGTACTAGAAGATTTGATTGGCCAAGTGCTGTATAGCGTTGGTGGTTCTAATGACAGCGAAGCTAAGGAATAAGATAATGTTGAAAACTATTAGTTATTTAAAAGCTATTGGTTACTTGAAATCAATGTTTATGGCGGCAATGGCGTTGCTTATTTCTACCCAAGCCTTTGCTGCAGAATCGATTGACCGTACTCAGCCTTACCAGATGATGACTCAAGTTGCCGAAGTGGCATTTGAGCGTTTGAAGAGTGAACAAGACAACATCCACCAAGATCCAGAGTTATTGAAGGTCATCGTGGAAGAAGAGTTGATGCCTTATGTGAATGCACAATATGCAGCTCTTAAGTTACTTGGACCAAACTTGAAAGGCGCGGATAGAAAAGACGTGGGCGTGTTTATCGATTCATTCCGTAAATACCTTGTTTCTTCTTATGCCCAAGTGCTGACTCAATACACAGATCAGACGATTGAATTTGGTCCAGAACCAAAAATCAAAGCGGATAGCCGCATTACCAGTATCAAGGTCGACATCATCGATACGCCGCGACCAAACATTAAGCTTGAATTTAAGCTTCGCAAAGACAAGAAATCTGGCGAGTGGAAAGCATTTGATATGGTTGCCGAAGGTATTAGCTTGTTGTCGAGCAAGCAATCGGAGTGGAATACTAAGATTCGTCAAGAAGGCATCTTACAAGTTGCAGACGAACTAGAGAAATTAGCCGCACAACCGATTCGTTTTGAGAGTAACAAATAATGAGCCATTCTCAATGGCAAGCACTAAGCTCTAAAGAGTATCAACTGTTCGGTGATTTAGACCGAGACAGTGTCCCTGCAATCTGGCGTATATTGGAAAAGTGGCAAACGACGGAATCGAGCGTTGAAATTGACCTTAGCCATATAAATCGAGTCGATTCAGCAGGAATGGTGATGCTAATTCACTTATTAGAGCATGCAAAAAATCAAAACTGTCATATAATGCTCAGTTTCGTGCCAGAACAATTACGAACGTTGTTCCAATTGAGCAATATCCAGCCAATGATGGCAGAACACATAAAAAATTAGGCAGGAGCTATTTGTGGACAGCACAAAAGTACAAGAATTATTAGCAGAAGCACTGAACCTTCAGGAAATTTTCGTGAAAGGGGAAGGCAGTCATTACGAAGTTGTTGCGGTTGATCCATGTTTTGACGGCATGAATCGAGTTAAGAAGCAGCAACTAATCTACGGCCCACTAATGGAATACATTCAACGCAATGACATCCATGCTCTTTCTATTAAGGCTTTCACGCCGGAAGAGTGGGAACGTGATAAGAAACTGATGTCACTTTAAGGTTTATGATGGAAAAGTTTCGAGTTATTGGATCGGATAAGCCGCTAAGCGGTGAAGTGACGATCTCAGGCGCAAAAAATGCAGCGCTACCTATCTTATTTGCTTCAATTCTTGCTGAAGAGCCAGTGGAAGTAAGTAACGTTCCTCACCTACGTGACATCGATACTACGATGGAACTGCTTAAGCGTTTAGGCGCAAAAGTATCGCGTAATGGTAGTGTTCATGTTGATGGCAGCGAAATTAATGAATTTTGTGCGCCTTACGATTTAGTGAAAACAATGCGTGCTTCTATCTGGGCTTTAGGTCCTCTAGTCGCTCGTTTTGGTGAAGGTCAAGTGTCACTTCCAGGCGGTTGTGCAATTGGTGCTCGACCTGTTGATCTGCATATCCACGGCCTAGAGCAACTAGGTGCGACCATTAAGTTGGAAGATGGTTATGTGAAAGCAAGTGTTGATGGCCGTCTGAAAGGCGCGCACATCGTGATGGATAAAGTAAGTGTGGGTGCCACCATTACTATCATGTGTGCAGCAACGCTAGCGGAAGGAACAACAGTACTCGATAACTCAGCGCGTGAGCCTGAGATTGTTGATACGGCTGACTTCCTAAACAAACTGGGTGCTAAAATTTCTGGCGCAGGTACAGATACGATTACTATCGAAGGCGTTGAACGTCTTGGTGGTGGCCAACACTCTGTGGTTGCTGACCGTATTGAAACAGGTACTTTCCTGGTTGCTGCTGCTGTTTCTGGCGGTAAAGTGGTTTGTCGCAACACCAACGCTCATCTTCTTGAAGCTGCCTTAGCGAAGCTTGAAGAAGCGGGTGCGAAGGTTGAAACGGGCGAAGACTGGATCAGTCTTGATATGACGGGTCGTGAACTGAAAGCGGTGAAAATCGTAACGGCACCTCACCCTGGTTTCCCAACCGACATGCAAGCACAGTTTACTCTGCTTAACATGATGGCGAAGGGCAGTGGTGTTATCACTGAGACTATCTTTGAAAACCGTTTTATGCACATTCCTGAGTTACAGCGAATGGGTGCAAAAGCGGAAATCGAAGGTAACACGGCTATCTGTGGTGAAACGGAAAAACTGAGCGGCGCTCAAGTAATGGCAACGGACCTTCGCGCATCTGCGAGCCTTGTTATTGCTGGCTGTATTGCTCAAGGTGAAACCATCGTTGACCGTATTTATCACATCGATCGTGGCTACGATAAGATTGAAGATAAATTGTCAGCCTTAGGCGCAAACATTACACGATTTAGTGAGTCGAACTAACCTAGGTTAGTGGATTCATGAATCAGTAAGATGAAAACATAAAAGTCGGAACCTTGGTTTCGGCTTTTTTATAGTTGTATTTACCGCGAGTAAATCTATTGCTCATTTTTGCGCGAATAGATGAATCAACTTGGCGGTCGGTGAGGAACAAAATGATAGCAATATTACGTATTTTCGCAGTGGCGATATTTGCGATTCTTATGTTTGTATTTGGTTGTGGTTACTGCCTATTAAGTCCACGCAACCCGAAACACGTATTTACCTTTGGCCGTTATTTCGGTCGCATGTCGAAGATCTTCGGCATGAAGTTAGAGCTTCGCATCCCAGAAGATGCCTACTCTCGCGGCCAACATGTTTATGTGGCGAACCACCAAAACAGCTGGGATCTATTCACGATTTCATCAGCGGTAACGCCAAAAGTGGTAACTGTTGGTAAGAAAAGCCTAGTGTGGATGCCTCTATTTGGTCAGCTTTACTGGTTGACGGGTAACATCCTAATTGACCGTGCTAACCGTAGCAAAGCGGTAGGTACGATTGATCAGGTCGTGACGAGTCTAAAAGAGAGCGATGTTTCAGTTTGGATGTTCCCTGAAGGCACTCGTTCTCGTGGCCGTGGTCTGCTGCCATTCAAAACAGGTGCATTCCATGCTGCGATTGGTGCTGGCTTGCCTATCATCCCTATCGTGTGTAGCTCAACAGGTGGCGTGAAGCTAAACCGTTGGAACAATGGTCACGTGATTGTTGAAATGCTGCCACCAATCAGCACTGAAGGCTACGACAAGTCTAATATTCGTGAACTGGCTAACCTAGCCCGTGAGCAGATGGCTGCTAAGCTTGAAGAGTTAGACAAAGAAGTGGTTGAGCTTAATAAAAAGTAATTATCTAAGCGAAACGATGAACAATAAAAAAGGTTGCCAACTGGGCAACCTTTTTTTGTATCTAATAAACACTCAGTATTACGCTAAGTCGTTTATTAGAAGGTGTTTAATCTAAAGATTAAAACCTATTTGCGAACCGCAATAGCTTCGATCTCGATACCTACATCTTTTGGCAGACGAGCTACTTCAACACATGAACGTGCAGGGTAGTTTGCAACGCCGTGCTCATCGAAGAATTTACCGTAAACTTCGTTTACTGTGCCGAAGTCGTTTAGGTCTTTAACGAATACCGTTAGTTTTACGATGTCTTTTACAGTCAGGCCTGAAGCTTCAACAACCGCTTGAACGTTGTCTAGAGATTGGCGAGCTTGCTCTGCGATATCAGCAGATACTTCACCAGTTGCTGGATTTACTGGGATTTGACCAGAAGTCAGTACCATGTTGCCAAGGTCAACGCCTTGTACGTATGGGCCGATTGCAGCTGGAGCAGATTCTGTGTGAAGTACTTTAGTCATTGGTTTATTCCATCAGTTATTAGATAAAAATCAATTTTCAGTGTGCCTTCAAACTTTGGATAGGTAAAGCGCAAAATACCCCGCACAGGCGAGGTATTTGATAGTTTTTACATTCGGTCTGCTTTGCCGTATGACGTTATCTTTCTGTTACGATCTCGCGAGAGAAGACTTTTTCGCAATACTTACACTTCAATCGAATATCTTCTTTCTTTTCAAAGATCTTAAAGCTACTTTCAACCGGTTCATTGTGAGTAATACAGTTGGTGTTTGGACACTCGAACACATCGTTGATTTGCTCAGGAAGTTCTAGTGGTAGTTTCTTAACCACTTCGTAATCTTCGATTTGATTCACTGTTGCGTGAGGCGCATAAAGTGCCAGCTTGCTCGCCTGTTCTTCTGTGATAAACACATTCTCAATCTTGAGCAGGTCTTTTCCGCCTAGTGCAGAAGACGGTAGATTCAGGCCAATCGTCACGCGCTGATGAGAATTGTGCATGTCGAACAGTTTTAGAACCTTGATCCCGATATTGGCTGGGATATGGTCGATAACAGTACCGTTTCTGATTGCTTCAACTTTTAATTGAGTCTCTTTAGACATTATATCTCTCCTCTACAGCGTTTCGTTAAGAACAAGGGCTAGCAATGCTTCACGGGCGTAAACACCATTCTCTGCTTGCTGGAAGTAGTAAGCGTAAGGTGTTTTATCGACATCGACAGTAATTTCATCAACGCGAGGAAGAGGGTGCAGAACCTTCAGGTTATCGCGTGCATTTTCCAGCATCGAAGCGGTCAGGATGTATGCGGATTTTATGTGCGCGTATTCTGACTCATCGAAGCGCTCTTTTTGAACTCGAGTCATGTACAAGACATCGAGCTCAGGAATCACATCTTCCATGTCCGTCAATAGTTGGTACTTGATGCCCGCTTCATCAAGCTCTTCGCAAATGTAGTCTGGCATCGCTAGAGCTTCTGGAGCCACGAAGTAGAAACAGATGTTGTCGAACTTCGCTAGTGCTTGAGTCAATGAGTGAACCGTACGGCCGTACTTAAGGTCACCAACGAATGCAACGTTTAGGTTGTCGAGGCGGCCTTGTGTCTCAGCGATAGAGAATAGGTCTAGTAACGTTTGTGTTGGGTGTTGGTTTGCGCCGTCACCTGCGTTAATAACAGGTACACCGTTTGAGAACTCAGAAGCCAGACGCGCTGCGCCTTCTTGAGGGTGACGCATCACGTAAGCGTCAACGTATGAAGAGATAACCTGTACCGAGTCCGCTAGCGTTTCGCCTTTCTTTGCCAAAGAAGTGTTACCACCACTGTCGAAACCAATCACATCACCACCGATGCGTTGAATCGCAGTTTCAAAAGAGAGACGAGTTCGTGTAGAAGGTTCGAAGAAGCAGCTGGCAACAACTTTGTTCTTGATGAGTTCTGGGTTTGGTTCAGCCTTTAGCTGACCTGCCGTTTGAACAATTAATTCTAGCTCTTCACGAGAAAGCTCTGGAATTGAGATGATGTGCTTTTGATAGAGCGAGTTCGCCATGATCTTCTTCCCCACAATAATGTATTGGCCATAAAAAAGCCCCCCATAATGGGAGGCTTTAAAAAAGTGCTGAAAAGCAGAATAGACGGCCTGGTAAGCATCTTAGCTTACGAGCAATATTTGGTGTTTTCACAATATTACTATGTGTTTTCACAATATCATTATGTTTTATCACAACATTGCTTGGCGTCATTTTCATTACTCTCAGACAAATTGCCGAGAATTATACGCTTTCAATTTGTGAGCGCAAGCGATTACATCAAGCTTTTGTTTACTTTCAGTATTCGCTATTGACCCAGTGTCGCAACCATTACCGCTTTGATGGTATGCATGCGATTCTCAGCTTCATCAAACACAATTGAGTAATCCGATTCAAATACTTCATCAGTAACTTCTAAACCGTTCATTCCATACTTATCTGCGACTTGCTGGCCGATCACGGTTTCATTGTTATGGAAAGCGGGTAGGCAGTGCATGAATTTCACTTGAGGATTGCCAGTGAGCTTAATGACATCCATATTCACTTGGTATGGTTTCATTACCGCTACACGTTCGTCCCAAGCTTCAGGGGCCTCGCCCATTGAAACCCAAACATCGGTATAAAGGAAATCACAGCCTTGAACACCTTCAGCAACGTCTTCTGTCAGCGTGATGTTGGCACCTGTGCTTTGCGCGATAGCTTGGCACTCTTCAACAAGCTGCTCTTCTGGCCAGAATGCTTTAGGCGCGACAAGGCGAATATCCATGCCCATCTTCGCGGCTCCGACTAACAGAGAGTTACCCATGTTATTGCGTGCATCGCCTAGGTAAGCAAAGCTGATTTGGTGCAGATGTTTTCCGCGACCATGCTCAAGCATAGTGAGGAAATCAGCCAAAATCTGAGTAGGGTGGAACTCATCGGTTAAACCATTCCAAACCGGCACGCCCGCATAAGCGCCTAAGTCTTCAACGATACTTTGGCCAAAGCCACGATATTCAATGCCATCGTACATGCGTCCCAATACACGCGCCGTATCTTTCATTGATTCTTTTTGACCAATCTGAGAACCAGAAGGGCCAAGGTAAGAGACTTGAGCACCTTGATCAAAGGCGGCCACTTCAAACGCACATCGTGTTCGAGTTGATGCTTTCTCGAAGATCAAAGCAATGTTTTTGCCGTTGAGTTTCTTCTGCTCAGTGCCTGCATACTTAGCTTTTTTTAGGTCAGCAGACAGGTCGAGTAAAAACTGAATCTCTTTAGGAGTAAAGTCGAGAAGTTTTAGAAAGTTACGATTGCGAAGATTAAAGGCCATCTCTCGCTCCTTGCGTATATAGAATCAATGAAGAACTTAGTTAAACATAAAAATGCTATATTTGTGAATATTTATTTTATTAATTTGATAAAAAAGGCCAGTAAATGAATAGTGGCCTAGATAAGATTATTGAGTCTGTTTAACTGAGCTCTTTGACTTAGATACCGTCTCTTTCGATAGGGCAACTCATACAGCGCGCGCCGCCACGACCACGGCCTAGCTCGTTGCCAGGAATCGTTAGAACTTCGATACCCGCTTTGTCGTATTTCTCATTGGTGTAAACATTACGCTCATAACCAATCACGGTACCAGGTTTCACTGTCAGTACGTTGTTAGCGTCATTCCACTGTTCACGCTCAGCTTCGTAGTTATCACCGCCGGTAGTGATGATCTTCAGTTGATCAAGGCCTAGTGCGCCTTCAATCGCTGACAGGTAGTTTTCAGCTTTCTCGACACGCATTTCGCCGTTTTCTTTTGGCGTTAAGCGCCAAGTGTCGAGGTCTTTACGAACGATCTCTGGATAGACAGAGAACGTGTCGATATCCATGTGTGTCATCACCGTATCAAGGTGCATACAAGAGCGGTGTTTTGGTAGATCGATCGCAATCACTTCGCTCGCTTGGCCTGATCTAAATAGGCTAGCCGCTAGGTTTTCGACACCTTGTGGTTTCGTACGCTCTGAAATACCAACCAGTACCGCACCTTTACCGATAACCAGTACGTCACCGCCTTCAATGTTAGCGTTGTCGTAGTGAAGGTCTTCGTCACCAAAGTACTTAATGAAATCTTGGCCTGCGAACACTGGGTGCCAGCGGTAGATAGCACGCAGGTGGTTCGTTTCACGTTGACGTGCAGGCTTCATCATTGGGTTAAGCGATACACCACCGTAAACCCAGCAAGAAGTATCTCGCGTAAATAGGTGGTTAGGCAGTGGCTCGATAACGAAATCGAGTGGTCGATGCATTTTAGGCAGCATCGATGATGATTTGATAGGAAGCTCAGAGTAGGCCAAGCCACCGAGTAAGATCGTTGCTAGATGCTCATTATCCATTTGAGCAAGGTAGTTTCTTAAGTCACGGGCGAAAGTCGGCCCATAACGGAAATCTGAGATTTGAGTATTCAGCAACCACTCACGAGCCTGAGATACGGCAAGCGTTTCTACTAGCAGGTCATGCAGCAGTAGTACTTCTACGTCTTGGCTGCGCAGCGTTTCTGCAAAGGCATCATGTTCTTCACCAGCGGCTTCAACGGCAAGTACATCATCAAATAGAAGATCATGACAGTTTGAAGGGGTGAGGTGGGTGAGTGCTCTTTCAGGTCTATTTAGGAGAACTCGTCTCAATTGACCGACTTCGGAGCCAACGTACAGCTTACTCATTTTGCATCCTTACTATTAATCCAGCGTCTATTTATGACAAGCTTGTCCGTAATATGCAAGTTTTGTAGATTGAGTTAATACAAGGTATTTGGGTAATAATTGGTCATAAAACCTGTGATTTTTAAGTTTATACAGATTAAATTCCAACTAACTGGCTATCGAACGGAACAACGTTTTTGAGGATCTATGCTCAATTCGTGGCTTGTTAGAATTGAATTTTGCTTATTAATCGTGATTTTTTATTCACTATTATGCACTTTTTGATAACAAGCTGAGGATTTATGCACCCCAAAAGCGGTTTAGCGTATGCACCTAACGTGACTAATCACGCAAGTTTTATTCAATAAGCCCTAAAGTGGCCACAAAAACGAAATGCTAAAATACGGCGCAGTTAATAAAATGTTGAAAATTTGTTTCTGTGATTTTGATTTCACTTTTGAATTGATATTGGCGCTGCGATCTCGCGATAAACTTACCTTTCTAGGCCTGATCTGGGTGGCTTTTCTGGACGATCCGTGCCATATTTCGTGGCAATCAAATTTGATCTTTTCATAGTCAACACTCTGGAGCAGACACATGTCTCACGAAGATGAATATCTATCAGTAGCGGAATTAATTGAATTTCAAAAGGAAGAGACTCGCGACATCATTACAGCATTAATTGAAGATGGTAGCGATCCTGAAGCTCTATACGATATCGAGCATCACCTATTTGCTGAAGATTTCGATGTGCTTGAGAAAGCGGTTGTTGAAGCATTCAAAATGGGCTTTGAAGTGCTTGAAGCTGAAGAGACAGAAGACGAAGATGGCAATAAGCTACTTTGTTGTGATGCAACGATGCAATGTACTCTGAATGCAGAAGCGATTGATGAGCAAGTTGAGAAGCTTGTAAACCTTGCAGAGAAGTTTGACATTATCTACGACGGTTGGGGCACTTACTACGAAGGTGAAGATGCTATCTACCCAGACGAAGATGATGAAGGCGAAGAGTAATTCTTTCCCAATTTTAAAAAATGCCAGCCTCGAGCTGGCATTTTTTACCCTCAGAAAAATAAATGTCTTTATATGCATTCATTCATTATAATGCGGTCAAAATTGATCTAGCTCAAGGAATGATATGCGGTTGCTTCTCGATGGTCTTTGGCAAATTTCGCCACTGACGGATCTCTCTATCCCACAAGATGACATCACCTTTCCGGCTCCGTTAAGCTCAAAGCTCCCTGATAGCTTGAGTGAAAGTCAAATTGCAGAGCAAGAGTGGCACCTGATGCACGACATCGAAGTGGATGACGCTATGTTAGCGTGTCCATTTGTTGAGTTAGTGATGGCTGGAGTCGATTATTTTGCTGAAGTTCGACTTAATGGTGTGGCTGTTTTTGATTGTGATGGTAGCCAAGCTGAATACCGTAAAGATATCCGTCCTTATATGCAGTCCGGCCGAAACCGTTTCGAGATCCTTTTCCTTGAAGAAGAGGAGAGCCTATTGCTTGAAGAAGACATGGATGACTCTGTATCTTCACAGGCTATCGCTAAATCTGATTCACGCATCGGGATTTGGCAAGCGCCATACCTGCAGTTCGTTCGAAACGTCAAGCTAGAGCAAGTTGTCACAGAGCAGATCTGGCACCACGGTGGTGGCTGTGAGTTTAAAGTGGATGTTATCTATCAAACGCTAAAGGCGGGGTTAGTATCGGCATCCATCAAGTTTAATGGTATGACTCTCGTGATGCCGATTGATGTACGCGCTGAACATACTGGCGCCGTGTTCCAGGTCGAAGCTCCTATCATTTTTGATATTGAGAATCCTAACCCCAAGTATCTATACCCATTAGAAGTGGTACTTGATGGGCAAGAAGAGAGTTCTTTTGTTGCCTTGAACCCAACTTCTTGCGTCAGTAACTTTCTACGTTAACTCCGTATATTTTAGCGTTATCTTCTTTCGCTATAGCGGCGCATTCTGCTTATAACGACTTGGCCATGACAACCTCACAAGCGTCGTGGCCTGTTTCTCCCCAAGCTGACTCAAGATGCTCAAACCCAAGCTTCTCATAGAGTTTGACCGCAGCACCCAAGCACTTCGTCGTTTCTAAATACATGTGTTGATACCCAAGTTGCTTGGCTTGCTTTAAGCTCAAAGCGACAATTCGCTTGGCTAGGCCATGCCCTCGAGTTTGCGGTAAGAAGTACATCTTTTGTAGCTCACACACATTGGGTTTACCTGCTAGAGGGGCAAAGCCACCGCCTCCGACGATCTTTCCGTTGTGTTCGATAACCCAGTACATTGCATTCGCTTGGCTATAGACAGAGTACATATCATCGAGTGTTGGGTCGGCTACGCCATAACCTTTATCTTCTGTGAGTCCATGCTCAGCCGAAACTTGGCGAATGATTTGTGCGATGCTTGGGTTGTCTTGCGGTGTAATGGGTCTAAGGGTGAACTCAGCAATTTGTTCCATGATCTGCCTATGAAAGGGTCACTAATATGTGACCCAATATATGGTGACTAAGCATGTTGGTGCAAACAGAATTGTTGTTGTGCCATTTGGTCGCCTGATTTACGTAACCAGACTTTCTCGTGGAAGTAGTAAGCAACGGTATTTAAAGTTGGCTCTAGCAAAGCCATCACGCCGCCTATGAAAGCATCTCCAGTCAACAAGTAGACAACGGTAAAGGCAACACTAAAGTGGATGGTAGCAAAGCTTGCTGTTTTTAATTTGGTCATCCACTGGCGAGCTTTAAGCGCTGGAACTTGAGCCCACGCCTTTTCATGAAAATAGAAGGCAACAGTATTCACAGAGGGCTCAATCATAGCGATTAAGCTACCAATTAAGATGTCGCCTGTTAGTACATAAGCGACACTAAATGCGATAGTAAAATGTAATGCAGCAAAGGTTAGTGTCTTTTTCATGATAATTACTCAGTCGTTGTGTTGTTTTGATAGGTCTATTATTGAGAATTATTATCATTAAGTATAATGGGAAGTAGAGATTAATTTGATAGATGAAACCTATCAATCAGTGCGGCTAGAGTGAGAAGCATTGGAATATTGGAATCAGGGACATAAAAAAAGGCTGGTCACCAAGACCAACCTTTCTATTTAGACCGAGAAGTTTGAAGCCTTCTCGTTCACTCGGTTTTAAAGCGCAGCGATTGTCGCTTTTTGCTCTTCAAGCTTAACAAGAGTTTCCTTGTAGCCTTCAAGCTTTTCACGCTCTTTCGCGATAACTGCTTCTGGTGCTTTAGCAACGAAACCTTCGTTACCTAGCTTACCTTCGATACGTTTAATCTCGCCGTGAGTCTTAGCGACTTCTTTATCTAGACGAGCAAGCTCTGCATCTTTGTCGATAAGACCCGCCATTGGGATCATCAACTCAGATTTGCCAACCAGTTTAGTTGCACAAGCAGGAGTCTCTTCACCATCAGCTAGAACTTTAATATCGTCTAGCTTAGCTAGAGAAGTAAGAACGATCTTGTTCGCTTCGATACGAGCGGCATCTTTCTCATCAGCAACCTTGATCATTACTTCTAAGCCTTGGCTTGGTGCAATGTCGTATTCCGCACGTAGGTTACGGATAGCAGTGATGAAAGTCTTAACCCATTCGATGTCGTCAACGATCTCAGCATTGAAGTTAGCTTCATTAAACTGAGGAAGCGCTTGAGTCATGATTGTCTCGCCTTCAACGCCGTCTACTAGCGGCTTAACGCTCTGCCAGATAGATTCAGTGATGTAAGGAAGAACAGGGTGAGCAAGACGCAGAGTCTTCTCAAGAACCGTGATAAGCGTGTAACGAGTCGCTTGTTGTTGAGCTTCAGTACCTTTCCAAAGAACAGGTTTAGTTAGCTCTAAGTACCAGTCACAGAATTGGTTCCAGATGAATTCGTAAAGCGTGTTTGCTGCCATGTCTAGACGGTAGTTGTCTAGGTGAGCATTAAACTCTTTCGCTGCAACTTCAAACTGAGACTCAATCCACTTATCGGCTAGAGAGAATTCCATGTTTGCACGGTCTTCTACAGACAGTGACATGCCACAGTCGTGCTCTTCTGTGTTCATCAGTACGTAACGGCTTGCGTTCCATAGCTTGTTACAGAAGTTACGGTAACCTTCAAGACGCTTCATGTCCCAGTTGATGTCACGGCCAGTTGAAGCCATAGCAGCAAGAGTGAAACGCAGTGCGTCAGTACCGTAGGGTTCGATACCGTTTTCGAATGTTTTACGTGTGTTCTTTTCGATCTTAGCAGCCAGTTTAGGTTGCATCATGTTGCCACAACGCTTCTCTACTAGCTCTTCAAGGCCGATGCCGTCAATCATGTCGATTGGGTCAAGTACGTTACCTTTCGACTTAGACATCTTATCGCCGTTTTCATCACGGATAAGACCTGTCATGTAAACAGTTTTGAAAGGTACTTGAGCCTTGCCATCTTCGTCTTTCACGAAGTGCATGGTCATCATGATCATACGAGCAACCCAGAAGAAGATAATATCAAAACCAGATACTAGTACTTCAGATGGGTGGAATGTTTTCAGTGCTTCAGTATCTTCAGGCCAGCCTTGTGTGCCGAACGTCCAAAGTGCAGAAGAGAACCAAGTATCCAGTACGTCGTCGTCTTGCTTAAGCACAACAACAGGCGCTAGGTTGTTCTTTTCACGAACTTCTTCTTCAGTGCGACCTACGTAAACTTTACCATCGTTGTCGTACCATGCTGGGATACGGTGGCCCCACCAAAGTTGACGAGAGATACACCAGTCTTGCACGTCACGCATCCACGCGAAGTACATGTTTTCGTACTGCTTAGGTACGAATTGGATTTGACCATCTTCAACCGCTTTAACTGCAGGTTCTGCAAGAGGTGCTGTGCGCACGTACCATTGGTCAGTCAGCATTGGTTCGATAACCACGCCACCACGGTCGCCGTAAGGGACAGTCAGGTCGTGATCTTTGATCTCTTCAAGAAGACCAAGCTCATCGAATTCAGCAACGATAGCTTTACGTGCAGCAAAACGCTCCATACCTTGGTACTTAGCAGGGATACCTGTTGAGTAAACATCGCTTTCTTCGCCGTTAGTCGTGAAGACTTCAGCAGCATCACGGATATCAGCATTGAACGTTAGGATGTTGATCATCGGTAGGTTGTTGCGCTTACCCACTTCGTAATCGTTAAAGTCATGAGCTGGAGTGATCTTCACACAACCCGTGCCTTTTTCCATGTCTGCGTGCTCATCGCCTACGATAGGGATAAGACGGTTTACAACAGGAAGTAGGATTTCTTTGCCGATAAGATCTTTGTAACGAGGATCTTCTGGGTTAACAGCAACACCAGTATCGCCAAGCATGGTTTCAGGACGAGTCGTCGCAACAACGATGTAGTCTTTACCATCTGCCGTTTTAACACCGTTCGCTAGCGGGTAGCGGAAGTGCCACATGAAACCTTTTTTGTCTTTGTTTTCAACTTCAAGATCCGAGATTGCCGTGTGCAGTTTAGGATCCCAGTTTACTAGACGTTTACCACGGTAGATTAGGTCTTCTTCGTATAGACGAACAAACACTTCTTGAGTCGCAGCCGATAGGCCGTCATCCATAGTGAATCGTTCACGATCCCAATCTACAGATGCACCAAGACGACGAAGTTGTTGAGTGATCGTGCCACCTGATTCGCCTTTCCATTCCCAGATCTTGTCGATGAAAGCTTCACGGCCGTAGTCGTGTTTTGTTTTGCCTTCTTCGGCAGCAATCTTACGCTCAACAACCATTTGAGTTGCGATACCAGCGTGGTCAGTACCCACTTGCCAAAGCGTGTTTTTGCCTTTCATACGTTGAGCACGGATAAGCGTATCCATGATCGTATCTTGGAACGCGTGACCCATGTGTAGGCTGCCAGTGACGTTCGGTGGCGGGATCATGATGCTGTAAGCTTCTTTTGATGTGTCACCGTGTGGCTTAAAGTAGCCTTTCTCTTCCCAAGTCTTATACAGAGCTTGTTCGATTGATGTTGGGTTGTATGTCTTTTCCATAGTGCTCTTAAACGGATACTGTGAATGGTTAATCGTGGTCAAACTTCATAAGTGAAGCTTCTTGAATCTAAATCCAAAGATAGCTTTAACTATGAGGTTTGACTATGGATGTTGAATCTCGATAGTTTGTAGCTGATATCTAGCTTGACGGTAAATTTTATACCTTTCTCGAGCGAGTTGCTTAGCTTTTTCTTCGCAAGGGACGAAGTCTATCACCTGAGCAAAGGCGTTCGCAAAGGTTGTATGATTATCGGCCAGATTAATTACTAGCTGACGATTCCAATTATGTTTTACGCCTTGATAGCCAATTTCGATGTTGGTTGAATACTTCGGGCCTTCGCCAACCAAGTTGTGCGCAATAAAATCACAGGGTTCGACTTGCCAGAAAACTTCAGCAATACGCTCGGCATGCTCTTTGTCATTACAGTTGAGATAAAGTTTAGCGCCTTGTTTTGCAAAGTGCTGAGCAAGAAACAGCACATAGTGAGCAAAACCATCTTCGCTGGCTTGCGGGCTGTCTGAAGGCACAATGTAAAATGTAGCAGTCTGCATACTTAATACTCGAACTGAAAATCGTGGATATCAATGTTACTTGGTTAACAGGGTCTAACAAATAGCGCTTATTAAAAAAGGGCCCGTAGGCCCTTTTTATTATTTTGAAGATTGCTCTTCAGTCTCTTGGCCGCTGCGGTTCAATAAGAATTGGACTAGCATTGAGACAGGACGACCTGTCGAGCCTTTCGCTGCGCCTGACTTCCAAGCTGTACCAGCACTGTCGATGTGTGCCCAGTGGTACTTCTTAGTGAATTTAGACAGGAAACAACCAGCAGTGATTGTGCCGCCAGGACGGCCACCGATGTTCGCCATATCAGCGAATGGGCTGTTTAGCTGCTCATGGTACTCGTCTGCCATTGGTAGACGCCATGCACGGTCACTTGCTTGCTCTGAAGCATTAACAAGTTCGTGAGAAAGTGGGTTGTGGTTCGATAGAACGCCACTGATGTGGTGACCTAGAGCGATAACACATGCGCCAGTTAGCGTAGCAACATCGACAACACAGTCAGGTTCAAAACGCTCAACGTAAGTTAGAGCATCACATAGAACCAAGCGACCTTCAGCATCAGTGTTGAGTACTTCAACCGTTTGGCCTGACATTGTCGTTAGGATATCACCTGGACGGTAAGCATTGCTGCCCGGCATGTTTTCACAACCGGCTAGGATACCAACCACGTTAATAGGCAGGTTCAGCTTAGCCAGTGCTTTCATTGTACCGAATACAGACGCCGCACCACACATGTCGTACTTCATCTCATCCATGCCTTCACCAGGCTTAAGCGAGATACCGCCTGAATCGAAAGTCAGACCTTTACCTACTAATACAATCGGCTTCGCATCTGGATCCGGAGCGCCTTTGTATTCCATGATAGACATCATCGATTCATTTTTAGAGCCACGGCCAACTGCTAGGTATGATGTCATACCCAGTTTTTCCATCTCTTCTTCGCCAATGATCTTAGTCTTCACTGTCTCGTAATCGTCGGCTAAACGACGAGCTTGAGAAGCAAGGTAAGCAGGGTTTGCGATGTTTGGTGGCATGTTGCCTAGATCTTTAGACGCTTTTACACCTGAAGCAATAGCAAGGCCGTGAGATATTGCTTTCTCACCCAGGCTCAATTCGCGACGTGTTGGTACATTGAATACCAATTTACGTAGTGGGCGACGAGTCTCTGGCTTGTTGCTCTTGAATTGGTCAAATGTGTAAAGACCATCTTTAGTCGCTTCTACCGCTTGGCGAACTTTCCAATAAGTGTCGCGACCTTTAACGTGAAGTTCTGTAAGGAAACATACAGCTTCCATAGAACCTGTTTCGTTTAGTGTACTGATGGTTTTTTGGATAATTTCTTTGTATTGACGCTCGCCTAGCTCACGTTCTTTACCACAGCCTACCAGTAGAACACGTTCTGAAAGTACACCAGGTACTTGATGCAGTAGTAGCATCTGGCCAGGTTTACCCTCTAGATCACCGCGACGAAGCAGTGAACTAATGTAGCCATCGCTAATCTTATCTAATTGCTCGGCTACTGGAGAAAGGCGGCGCGGTTCGAATACACCGACAACGATACATGCGCTGCGCTGTTTCTCTGGGCTGCCACTTTTTACACTGAACTCCATGCGTACTCCTACATCCTGAAGACAAATCGAACTAAATGTTAGATAATGGGTTCTTACTTGTTGGATCCTATAATGGAACTAACCTTAAAGAAGAACGCTAACACTTAGCTAAAAATTTAAAAAAATAAAAGGTTCAACGGGAAATTATAGTGATTCAATCAAAAAAACAAGTTTTGTATAGGTAATTTGAGCGTGATTATTGTTAGATATTTGATCCGCGAGACAATCAAGAGCCAATTTGCGATCTTTTTTGTTCTCTTTCTCGTGTTTCTCAGCCAAAAATTCATCAGTGTTTTAGCGGATGCCTCTGATGGTGATATCCCTGCGAGTCTTATATTGTCGATTGTTGGCTTAAATATGCCAGCGATGGGCCTATTGATGCTTCCACTCAGTATCTATATTGGTATTTTGCTTACTTTTGGCCGCCTTTACGCTGAAAGTGAAATAGTGGTCATGAACGCCACCGGTATCGGTAATAAATTCCTGATCCAATCTGCGCTTTACCTCGCTTTAATTACGGCATCTGTTGCAGCCTTTAACTCATTTTGGTTATCTCCTTGGTCACAAGACAAAGTTGAACAAATGTATGAAGAAGTAGCTGCACAGAACAGCGTTGATTTGCTACCAAAAGGTAAGTTTGAAGGTACGCCGGATGGCTCTTCTGTCGTGTTTATTGATGATATCGACGGTAATAAGTTAGAAAACGTGTTCGTAGCTCAAATGCGTCCGCGTGATTCTGTACTGCCAAGTGTGATGTTCTCGAAGTCAGGTGATGTAAAAGAGCTCAGTGATGGTCGCCAAGTGATCGTAATGTACGATGGTACTCGTCATGAAGGCATTCCGACTCGCCTCGACTACAGGGTGACGCACTTTGAAGAATACGAAGGCCTGATTGGTCAGCGTGAAGTTGAGAAGAAAGGTCGAGACTGGGAAGCGATCCCTACGCTTGAACTGATTGGTAACTCAAATAATAGTGCGAAAGCAGAGTTGCAGTGGCGTATTTCTTTGGTACTTTGTATTCCATTGTTGACCATGCTTGTCGTGCCACTGTCTGCGGTAAACCCTCGACAAGGTCGTTTTGCGAAAATCGGCCCAGCAATACTGATTTATCTCACCTATTTCTTAGCAATCAGTGCAACCAAGTCTTCAATCGAAGAGGGGAGCATTCCTGCGGTAATCGGCATGTGGCCAATCAATGCGTTATTGTTATTTGTCGCGATTGGTGCCAACTTTATGGATAGCGTGCCAGTAAGGCGTTTGAAAGAAAAATTCAAGAATAAGAGGTTGGCTTAAGCCGTGTTTAAGATTCTCGATTTATATATAGGCAGAACCATCATCGCAACGACGTCACTGGTATTGGTGACGTTTGTTGGTCTCTCTGGGATCATCAAATATGTAGAACAGCTAAGAAAAGTTGGCCGTGGTACATACGATCTATTACAAGCGCTGTATTTCGTTTTATTGAGTATCCCTCGTGATATCGAAATGTTCTTTCCAATGGCTGCATTGCTTGGCGCATTGATAGGGCTTGGTATGCTTGCTGCAAGTTCTGAGCTTGTCGTTATGCAGGCAGCTGGTTTCTCTAAGTTAGATATCGGCCTATCAGTACTTAAAACAGCTATTCCACTGATGATCGTGGTGACATTGCTTGGTCAATGGGGAGCACCGCAAGCGCAGAAAATGGCTCGTGATTTAAGAACTATCTCGATTGCTGGTGGTAATATTATTTCGACGCAAAGTGGTGTCTGGGCTCGTGATGCCAATGACTTCATCTTCATTGTCAAAATCGATGACCAGAAGCTATATGGAATGAACATGTGGCGCTTTGATGAAAACAAGGCACTTAAAACCGCTATTTATTCTGACGAAGTTGATTACGTTGGAGACAACGTGTGGACGATGAAGGATGTAGAGATCACGTCTTTTGAAAACGAACTTCAAATTACTAAAGAAAGTTTACCGACTTACTCTTGGGAAACGTCATTAGCTCCAGATAAGTTGGCGATAGTAACGGTTAAACCAGAAGAGCTATCGTTAAGTGGGTTGTATGATTATGTTTCTTATCTGAAGGCGTCAGAGCAAGATGCATCACGCTATGAATTGGCGCTGTGGAGAAAGATAACCCAGCCAATTTCGATCGCTGTTATGATGTTGATGGCACTGTCGTTTATCTTTGGTCCTTTGCGTAGTGTGACCATGGGTGCGAGGATTTTGTCAGGTGTTATTGCTGGCTTTACCTTCTATATATCCAGTGAGTTCTTTGGCCCAGTGAGTTTGGTTTATCAAATACCACCCGCCTTTGGCGCAATAGCCCCGAGCGTGGTGTTCCTTGGAATTGCCATCATGCTCTTGAGGCGGAAACTGTAAATAGTAAAAAGGAAGGCATAACGCCTTCCTTTTTTGATCTTGATTGGAGCTAACTTAAATCACATTATCGTGCTTGTGGTAACACAACGACTTCGGTCTTTGCCCAGATATCGTGAAAGCCACGTTTTTCAGGATCGAATGGAACACATAGGTTTGCCAGTCCAAAACCTGAAGTACCTAAACGAATCAGCGCCTGAGTTACTGTGATCGCTGAGCCATCTTTGTTTTGAACGCGCAGCTTCCAAGCTCTCATGCCGAGAGTTTGACCAGCTCTAGTCCAGAAGAACACGAAGAAATATACCCAAACGGCGACTAAGTAAAAGGTATATGCAGGGCTCCAAATCGGATGGTTGGTTAAGAAGTCACTAACATCGGCATAACCGCTGTGGTTAAAAATGCCGAGAGCCATGAGCGCGTGCAGTAGAGCGACAATGACGCCAGCCGCCAACATTTCAATAGCGATTACGATCAGAGCGTCGTAGAACAAGGCACCAAATCGGCGCATGACTCCTGCTGGTGGCAGAGTGTTTGTTGATGTCATGTGTTATTACTTCTTTAAAAATTGAGGCGTCAGAATATAGTTTAAGGCTTAGCCTGAAAAGAGACATGACGCACAGCTTATGACTTAGTGGCGAAATTATCGGCAAACACACATGAATTCAAGTTTTTATACTTGCCACATCAGTTCGCATACGTATAATGCCAAACATCGAAAGGGCAATGCCCCAAGATAATGCCGGTATGGTGAAATTGGTATACACGACGGATTCAAAATCCGTTGCCTTCGGGCGTGGCGGTTCAAGTCCGCCTACCGGTACCAAACATAGAAAGGTCGCTTTTATAGCGACCTTTCGTCGTTTTGGGCGTTTGTGAATTTTAAATCCAGCGTGTCGGCTTGGATGCAAGCCCAGTCAAGTCACCTACCGGCACCATATTTAAATGACAAAGCCTAGATGAAAATCGGGGCTTTGTTGTATCTGGGGTATAGGAAGCATTGCCTTCACGGTGGCGGCAAGAATGCCTGTCCAATCAGTCCGCCTATCGGTACCAAACATAGAAAGGTCGCTTTTATAGCGACCTTTCTATGTTTTGGACGTATGTGAATTTGAAATCCGGCGTGTCGTTGCAGTTGCTCTTCAATCAGACAGATCTTGATGTTTCACTCCTAAATCTCATAATTTCCCTTCGCTATTCGATCTGATAATGAATTAATTATCTTAAATCATGATGTTACCTGTCATTCTCTTTTCTATTGTCTATGTTTAAAGGACTAACAGAGGAGATAGATATGCTGACAGTAACCCCTTACTTGTTTTTTGATGGTCGTTGTAATGAAGCGTTGGATTTTTATCACAAGTGCTTTGGTGGTGTGGTTTTATCTAAGCAGCTTTTTAGTGATGCACCACAGGTAATCGAGGGCGCTCAACCTGATTGGGTTATGCATGCTGAGTTCGAAGCGTTTGGTATGAAGCTGATGATGTCTGATGGTGTTAAGGCAAAAGAACTTGAAGGCAACAATCTCGCTCTCTCTCTTGTGACTGAAGATACCGCGACTCAAGAACAAATCTTTGAAAAGCTCAAGAAGGGAGGGCGGATAATGACTCCACTCGCAGATACTTTTTGGGGGGCTCGATTTGGCAAAGTAGAAGATAAATTCGGTATACGCTGGATGGTGCACTGCGACTCTTTAAGTTGAGCCTGTGAAATTGGATAGTGAAATTGCTGCTTGGTTTTATTAGAATTATAAATAGAGATTAATCATCAATATTATATATAAAAATGGGCAGCATAAAGATTACCGTAGATCGCATTCAGCCCGGTCTGCATATACGACTCCCCGTAAAATGGAATGAACACCCATTTTTATTCAACAGCTTTAAAATCAAAGATGACGCTCAAGTAAAAGTAATTCGACATCTTGGGATTAAGCACGTCTATATAAACCTGAGTCAAAGTGATACCTCACCTTTACCTGTTAATCACGTAGGTGAACAAGAAGTCGATATTGATTCACAGGTAAGCCTTGAAACGGAAAGAATGTGGAAAGATAAGCATGAGCGTATCGAAACCCTTAGCTCTTACCGCCGCAGGGTGAGTCATTGTGAGAGAGAGTTTGAACGTTCGCTTGCTCGAATGCGATCTGTGATGACCAAGATCCGTAACAGACCTTTAGATGCGGTAGGGGAGGTTAAGGCTCTTGTTGATGATATCGTTGAAACTCTAGTGAGCGATGATAACGTCACCTTGCACCTTATGAATGCTAAAGCAGATTTCGAAGATATTTACTTTCATACTCTAAATGTTTCGGTTGTTGCACTGATGATAGGAAAGGCCAAAGGCTATAACACACAACAATTGAAAGACCTCTCATTCGCAGCGTTGTTTCACGATGTAGGCAAGATCAAAATACCAGTCGCGATACTAAGAAAGCAGAGTGCACTAACGGTGCCAGAAGAGAACTACCTGAAGCTTCATACTAAATACGGTGCGGATATTGTATCGGCAATTGATGACTTTCCTGAAAGTGCTAAAAAGGTGATCGCTCAACATCATGAGATGAATGATGGTTCTGGCTACCCCGAGGGCTTAAAAGAACATGAGATTGATGAATTTGCCAAGATAGTCGCCGTGGCTAATGCATTTGATAACCTTTGCCATGGTAAAACGCAATCTCAACAAATGATCCCGTATTTGGCACTGTCCCACCTATATAAGAGCTGCAAGCATCTATATAGCCAAGATAACTTGGGGCTGTTAGTTAAGTTCATGGGAGTCTATCCACCAGGAACTGTAGTACAGCTTTCAAATGACTCGATTGGGATTGTGATATCCGTTAACGCTAAACATATGCTTTATCCAAATGTACTTATCTATGATCCTAGCGTGCCAAGAACCCAAGCTCCGATCATTGACCTCTTTATTAAAGAGATCAAAATCGTTAATGCCGTTCATCCAAGCAAATTACCTGAACAAGTTCGAGAGTATCTAAACCCTAAGGCTCGTTTATCTTACTTTTTTGATAGTGGAGAGTAGTTATCCACAGGTCGTTGTGGGTAATTTGTTCGAAACTTGGGGTGAAAGTGGTATAAATAAGCCCTTGGTTGAAATGTCTTCGCTTAACCTCTTTTTTTAATAAAAAACGCATTTATTGCTTGCCAATATGAGCGGCATCTCTATAATGCCGCCTCACTGACACGGCAGACGCCACAAGGCTTCAGCGAAGAATGTTAGTAAGGCAACTAG
>NZ_JBFRLK010000048.1:0-75762 GCF_041469805.1 Vibrio sp. 10N.286.48.C11
GCCTCCTCCTACTCGATTTAATTCTTTAGACTATCAGATCATGCGTACGCGCAGCGCAGTTTCATGATTTCACTATTTATTTCTTTCACGGTTTGGAAGTGACGCTTCTCTGCTCGGTCTGGTAGTACGAGTTTACCGTTATCAAACTCAAATTTACCTACGCCGTAAATGTAGATTCGTCCTTTGAAAAGTCGACTTACATGTTTAGCAATCATACTCGGTGTATAGCGCTTAAACAGTCTCATTCTTAATTATCCTTATATTTACCTAGCCTGCATATTATAGAAAAACTCCGAGATAATAATTGTGATAAGCATGGAGTTATATGCAGTAGCGTTGACGTTAATTAGATATTTGTGCTGTTCTAAGCACTTTCTTCAGTAAATATCTATTTTTACGTGAGCTCCTCCCCAAAATAATACTGAGTAGTGAACTGCCGTGAACTTTTCTGTTCAGTATTAAGCAGTGATAATGTTACAAGTATAAGAATAGGCGGGATTTTTTTGTTTGTGTAATCAAATTGTAAATTTCGGACAAAAAAAAGCCCGTCTAAAACGGGCGAATAGTCACAGATGCATTACACAAAAGTGGATACTGATGTTACTCAGTGGATTCACTTGCACTGATTTGCTTAATAGCTAGTCAGTAAATTTACAATAACGCAAATTTAACTTTGTGACTACTTATGCTTTTATTTTGAGTAACTATTTATTAATGGTGTGTTCTTCTTATGACGAGGTTCACACTAAAAATGTACTCAATGAAATATTAAAATGAAGTTTGCGAAGCATGATCTAAACGATCATCGACTGATGTCCGCGACGGTCGGTGCACATAGCGCCATAAGATCATTGAGATCCAGCGCAACGCCAGCCATTCGGTCGCCGGAGCTAATGGTTACGGTCGAGTTGTTTTGAATGGAAGGATCAAAAATGATCGGCATGTGTCTCTTGAGAGCGAGCGGACCAACACAACCCACTTTAAAACCGGTTATCGCTTCAATATCAGCGAGCGACACGCAGGTCATTCGACGGCAATTCAGTACCGAGCGTACTTTCTTGGGGTCGACAGAGCGATCGCCAGCAGTACAGGCTAACGCATACTGGTTGCCCATATCCTTGAGCAGGATGCACTTCACCATTTGAGAGGCGTCGATGCCTCGCTCTTGTGCAGTTTCTTCAATGCTGGTGGTTGGCTTGCTTTGCATCAGCAGGCGATAATTCACCTGCTGTTGATCCAGCCATTGTGTAATCTGCGTTTCCACGTGGTTACTCGTCGTCAAGGCTGTACGGCAGTGGCAGGATATTCCATGTTTGATCAGGCTGCGCGGTCAGTCGCAGCTGAACATCGTCATCAAGGTTGTTTGGCAGTACCATCAAACCAATCGCTCGGTTATCAGCAAATTGATAGACGTTTAATAGTCGGCCTGCGCCACGCCAGTTCTCACCCACACTACGTTCCAGTTCAATAGGGTTTTCTAACGACAGCACGTCCGCAGTTGTGCCCGACACAATGCGCATCTCACGCTTGTTCATGCCACGGTATTTAGCACGAGCAACTGTTTCTTGACCTGTGTAACAGCCTTTTGAAAAGCTGATACCGCCAATCGCTTGCAGGTTGAGTGCTTGAGGGATGTGTTCGTTTTGCTCTGCTTTCGATAGGTTCGGCTGAGCAT
Organism: Vibrio sp. 10N.286.48.C11; assembly: GCF_041469805.1. Lineage (NCBI taxonomy): Bacteria > Pseudomonadati > Pseudomonadota > Gammaproteobacteria > Vibrionales > Vibrionaceae > Vibrio > Vibrio sp. 10N.286.48.C11. The sequence goes on from NZ_JBFRLK010000048.1 coordinate 1,676, forward strand.
CAAGAATTTCATGATACTGCCAAAGTGTTTCTGATACTTTCTCCGCAGCGCTGTTTGATACCAAGGCTTCAGCGGCTTCTTCTGTCACAAGTAGAGCCCAGCGGTTATCTGCAACTTGAACCGCTGTACCACCAGAGATAGCACGCACATTACCTTGGCTTTCTGAAATAGAATCAATGTATTGATTAGCTGACGAACCCATCACACCGATAACAACGTCAGACGTTTGCTCGATATCGACCTTAGAGAACACCGCGTACTTCTTGATTTCAACGAGCTCGACTTCAATCGCTGATTTAGGTTGCATGAGTGCGTAGCCACCGTTGTGGTGGAACAAACGAAAGATACTCCATACCTTTCCTTTTGCATCACAGTGCGCGCCTAATGTGGATTCATCATTAGGAAGAGTGACGACATCGCACGTTACTTGACCCTGTAGGTACGACTTTTTGTCATCGCCTATCATGGTGATTGCGCTCCAGTCTGACACGTGTGTCATCATCAGTTCTGGAAGCGATTCATTTTGCGTATGAGCGAGTGGCTGAAATGTGTTTTTCCAATCCATTTTATCTTTCCTAAGAATTTTATTTGGCTCTATGTTAATCCGGTTCTGTTTCTTTGTCAGCCTAGGTTTTTTTGTGAGCTTAGATAGGGACTGTGACTCACATAGTAGTTACAGGGCGTATGACTTGTTACACTCCGAGAAAGAAAAATTATAGGTGAGGATAGCCAATGTACACTGCAGAGCAGAAAGCACGAATTAAATGGGGTTGCCGTCGCGGCATGTTAGAACTTGATGTAGTCATCATGCCATTTTTCGAAGAGTGTTTTGATTCATTGCAAGAGCAGGAACAGCGCGAGTTTGTTTCTCTATTAGAGTGTGATGACCCAGATTTGTTTACTTGGGTGATGGGACACGGACGCAGTGAAAACCTAGGCCATGCATCAATGGTTGATAAAATTGTCGCACACAACCTCAGCAAGGTTCGTTAAGCTCCAGCTTAACCCTTCATATTCCGCATTATTCGCAAAGGGCACTGTTTTCGGGTGCCTTTTGTTTTTCATCGTCCTGTCTTCTATTCCACTTGTTGTCAGCCTTTATTGCTTGGCACTGCTGATTCATCTGCTTCAAACTAATCATCTGATTTTGAATAGTGCCCATGGCCGTTTTGATTATAAAGAGGATGGTGATATTCGACTCAATGACCGAACTTACCGACTCAAGTCCGTTGATAAGATCTGGGCGCAGTTCTTCGTTAAATTACAGTTTGAATGTGGGCACTCGGTACTGCTTTGGCGAGACAGCTGTTGCGAGCGCGAATATCGTCATTTTCTGGCGAACTTACAACGAGCGCGCTAGAGAAGCCAAACTATTCGATGAAAGAAAGTATTAGATAAAAGAAAGCGTTAGACAAAAGAAAAGGGAGCACTCGGCTCCCTTTCGTTTAATCATTTTCCGCTGACGGCTAATTCGCTAAGCACGTTTAACCAATTATTATGATTGGCGTTTCTCTGGCGTCAGAATCGTTGGGCCACTGTCTTCTGCAAGTTCAGGGTAATCCAACGTGTAGTGGAGGCCGCGGCTCTCTTTACGTTGCATTGCACAACGAACCATTAGCTCTGCCACTTGTAGCAAGTTACGCAGTTCTAATAGGTTATTCGAAACCTTGAAGTAGCTGTAGTACTCATGAGTTTCTTGTTGCAGCATCTGAATGCGACGCAATGCTCGCTCTAGTCGTTTATCCGTTCGAACAATGCCCATGTAATCCCACATGAATAGGCGCAGTTCGTGCCAGTTGTGTTGAATGATAACTTCTTCATCACTGTTGGTGACCTGGCTTTCATCCCATGCTGGCAGTTCAGCGCACAGTTGAGATTGGTCGATGTTCTCAACGATATCTTTTGCTGCTGCCCATGCGTAAACCACACACTCAAGCAGTGAGTTAGAAGCCATTCGGTTTGCACCGTGTAAGCCGGTGTAGCTCACTTCGCCAATCGCATACAAGTTCGTTAGGTCGGTTTGACCCTGCTTATTCACCATGACACCACCACACGTGTAGTGAGCGGCTGGTACGATAGGGATCGGCTCTTTGGTCATGTCGATGCCCAAGTCCATCAAGCGAGTATGGATCATCGGGAAGTGCGCTGTGATGAATTCTTCAGGCTTGTGGCTGATATCAACATACATACAGTCGGCACCTAAGCGCTTCATTTCGAAGTCAATTGCACGAGCAACCACATCACGTGGCGCCAGTTCACCGCGCTCATCGAAGTCCTTCATAAAGCGAGAACCATCTGGACGACGCAAGTAAGCACCTTCACCACGCAGTGCTTCCGTTAGTAGGAAGTTACGCGCTTCTGGGTGGAATAAACAAGTTGGGTGGAACTGGTTGAACTCAAGGTTTGCCACACGACAACCCGCACGCCAAGCGATAGCAATACCATCACCTGAAGAAACATCTGGGTTAGAGGTGTATTGGTAAACCTTTGAAGCGCCGCCTGTTGCTAATACAACAAACTTAGCGCGCACGGTTTCAACATGTTCTTGGTTACGGTTCCAAATGTAGGCACCGATCACCTTGTCTTTTGAACCACCAATCTTATCTTCCGTGATCAAATCCAGCGCATTGTGGCGCTCGAAGATCTCGATATTTGGGTGGTTGTTGACGTTATCTTGTAGTGAGGTTTGCATCGCCATGCCAGTTGCATCGGCAGCGTGCAGAATTCTGCGGTGACTGTGGCCACCCTCACGAGTGAGGTGATATTTTGGTTGGCCTTCTGTGCTGTTCTCATCTTTATCAAATGGAACACCACCATCAATCAGCCATTGCACACACTCTTTCGCATTTTCAGCAATGAATTGAACTGTATCTTCTTCGCATAACCCAGCCCCAGCGATTTGAGTATCCTCTACATGAGACTCAATACTGTCCGACTCATCGAACACCGCGGCGATACCACCTTGTGCGTAATACGTCGATCCTTCGCTGCGTGGTCCTTTGCTTAATACAATTACTTTTGCATGTTCTGCTACGCGTAAGGCTAATGACAAGCCTGCCGCACCACTTCCTACCACTAATACATCACACTGATGTTCACGGTTTGCGTTCATAAAACTTATTAAATCCCGGGCTATAGTCGAGTTGTCCACTCTCAATTGACTTTGTCTTGTTTTAGGAGTTTGGCTAAGACTGTTATAATCTCTCCAGAGTCATCCTTAAACGCTATGCAAAATCAATATATAGACAGCTATCTAGAAATATTTAATTGCTCAATACCATTGCTTTTGCTCAAGTTTCCCCAAATTGATAGGGATAGCTATTTTTATTACATCACATTGTGAAACAATAATGGCAAATAATTTTAAGAAAGTTGGAACTTTCGGTATTTGGCTTAGTCACAATAGTGCTCTTGTAGACGGTGGTGTCAATACTACATTTCGCATAATTAGTACCCATATCTGTGAAGGTGAGGGTTATAACAATAGGAGTACCCGCTCGAATGAACGAGCAGCTAACCGATCAAGTGTTGATTGAGCGAGTTCAGAGTGGAGATAAGCAGGCATTTAACTTACTAGTGGTTAAGTATCAAAACAAAGTTTGTAATCTTATCTCTCGATACGTGAATAATTCCGGTGATGTACCTGATGTAGCACAAGAAGCTTTTATTAAAGCTTACCGCGCGATACCTAACTTTCGTGGCGAGAGTGCCTTCTATACATGGTTATACCGAATTGCCGTGAACACCGCTAAAAATCATATCGTTGCCCAAAGCCGTAGGCCGCCAGCAACCGATGTAGATGCAGAAGATGCAGAATATTACGAAACAGGCAGCGCGTTAAAAGAAATATCGAACCCTGAGAACTTAACGCTGTCTAAAGAATTGAAACAAGTTGTTTTTGGAGCGATTGAAGCGCTACCAGAAGACTTAAAAACTGCAATGACGTTGCGAGAGCTCGAAGGTTTGAGCTACGAAGAGATTGCAGAAGTAATGGATTGCCCTGTAGGAACCGTACGTTCGCGTATTTTCCGAGCTCGTGAAGCGGTGGAAAAGAAAATCAAACCTCTTTTGCAACGCTAGAACTTGTAATAATTATGGTGAAAATAATGGCTGATAAAGAAAAGCTTTCGGCACTCATGGATGGTGAAACGATCGATAAAGCTCTCATTGTAGATCTAGAATCTGATCAAGAAAGCATGGATACTTGGCAGAGTTACCATTTAATTGGTGATGTTATGCGTGGGGATTCGCCAGAAACTCCAGAGTGGAACATTGCTAATAGTGTAGCGGCAGCGCTTGAGAACGAGCCTGCACATGGTTCAATGTCGAACCTGCACCAAGTGAATGTTGAACCTACTGTTGCTCCAATTGAAGAGCAACCTAAACCTCAGCAAGCGAAGCGTCAGCTTCCGGCGTGGTTACAACAGTTTGGACAAGTTGCCGTGGCAGCGTGTGTTTCATTAGCCGTTGTATTAGGTGTTCAACAATATGGTGGTAGCGACCCTGCAGCACCAGAGCAGTTGCCTGTACTCCAGACGATTCCATTTGCCGGTTCTGCGGAACCAGTAAGTTTAACGCGTGACTCTGTTGAGAAACCAGCATCTGAAGCTAACTTGCAAGAGCAGCGCAAACGCGTTCATGCATTGTTAGAAGATTATGAGCTGCAGCTAAGATTAAACAGTGATGCATCGCCAATGCAAGATGCACATCTAGAATCGGACATTGAATGAAGAAAATCCTGGTCAGTGCACTGACACTGTTCAGCTTGATGTCTCCAACAGCCTTTGCAGAGGAAACCACTGCAAAGGCCTTGTTGCATCAAATGAACGAGGCCAGTCAGCATCTAAATTACGAACTCTCCTACATTTTGATAAAGAAGAGCAGTATTGAGCCTCTTGTTTATCGCCATGCGGTTAACGACGACCAACAACTTGCACACCTTGTTTATCTAAGCGGCCCTGTTCGTGAAGTCATTCGACGTGGCAACGAAGTTAGCTACATCGAGCCGGGTACAGAGCCATTTACGATTCAGTCAGGCAGCATGGTTGCGCCTGTTATTCCGATGATTAATCGAGATATCGAATCTCTGAATCAGTACTACGACTTTGTGAAAGTTGGTCGCTCTCGTGAAGCAGGTAGCACCACTCAAGTGCTGCGTGTCGTGCCGAAAGATGGCCTTCGCTACTCTTACGTGGTTTGGGTAGACGAAAAAACGAATCTTCCTTTGCGTGCCGACCTTTTGGATCGTGATGGCGAAGTGCTTGAACAGTACCGCACTATCTCTTACGTGGTGAACGATAAGATTGCTGAGGCTATGGGTGGCTTGAGCCAAGCTCAATTGCCGAAAGTTTTATCATTACCGGAAGGCTTAGTGAGTGAAACTAACTGGCAAGCGTCGTGGATTCCTGAAGGGTTTAAATCAAAAGAGCTTAGCCGCTATCAAATGGCTGCGACCGATAAAATGGTTGAAAGTCAGCTTTTCAGTGATGGACTGTTTAACTTTTCGGTTTATATCGCGGAAAAAGATGAGCATTCATTGAAAGGGCAGCTGGTGCGTCAAGGGCGTAGAACCTTGCACAGCTTAGTGATTGGCGATAAAGAGATCTCTGTGGTTGGTGACATTCCGCCGGCAACTGCAAAACGTATTGCTCAGTCAGTTACATTTAATAAATCGGTACAAGCGCAATGATGACCGCGCTGGCGACCGTTAGCTCGGTTGAACAAAAAGGTAAGCAATACTTTGTTCAATTGAGCTGCGAACAACAAACCAGTTGTAGCAGCTGTTCTTCTCAAAAAAACTGCGGTACGGGTATTGTGACCAAGGCTGTTGGCAATAAATCTTTGTTTTGGCAGCTTAAAACCAAAAGCTTAGTCAAAGCTGGACAAATCGTAGAAATTGGCTTTCCAGAAAAAAGCCTACTTCAGTCGGCGGCGATTGTTTATCTCATCCCACTTTTCATGTTGATGATTGGTGCTGGTTTTGGGCAACTCTTGTTACAACCCTTACTCCAGGGGGGCGAGGGCATTGTTATCTTAAGTGCAGCACTGTTTACTGCTGGTGGGATTGCCTTAGCGAAGCGGTTAGCCAAACCCATGGAAGACAAATCCAAGCAAGAAGTCGTCTTGATTCGAATCCTAGGTGAGTCTCTCGTCTAATTTATGATGCTTCTTGCCCTTAAATTGGGTAGAATCTGCCAACTTGATTGAAATGCCGCCACCAATGCTGACTGTAGATTGGACGCGTCGCGGCTTTCTTATTATCCCTATTCAAAGAGTTTAGTCACACCAAGCCTATGAAGCACATTCGTAATTTTTCGATTATCGCCCACATCGACCACGGTAAGTCGACCCTTTCTGACCGCTTAATCCAAGTTTGTGGAGGATTAAGTGAACGTGAGATGGCAGCTCAAGTCCTCGATTCTATGGATATAGAACGCGAGCGTGGTATTACAATTAAAGCGCAGAGTGTGACTTTAGATTACAAAGCTAAAGATGGTGAAACTTACCAACTTAACTTTATCGACACTCCTGGACACGTAGACTTCTCTTACGAAGTATCTCGTTCTCTAGCGGCTTGTGAAGGCGCACTACTTGTAGTGGATGCTGGCCAAGGTGTTGAAGCACAAACTCTAGCAAACTGTTACACAGCAATCGAAATGGAACTGGAAGTAGTGCCAATCTTGAACAAGATTGACCTACCAGCTGCTGAACCAGAACGTGTTGCTGAAGAAATCGAAGAGATCGTTGGCATCGATGCGATGGAAGCGACTCGCTGTTCTGCGAAAACAGGTTTGGGTGTTGATGATGTTCTAGAAAACATCGTGACGGCAATCCCGCCACCGGAAGGTGATCCTGAAGCGCCTCTACAAGCGTTGATCATTGACTCTTGGTTCGATAACTACCTTGGCGTAGTTTCTTTGGTTCGTATCAAAAACGGTAAGCTGAAGAAGAACGATAAGATCAAAGTAATGTCGACAGACCAAGTATGGGGTGTTGACCGTCTAGGTATCTTCACGCCTAAGCAAATCGATACTACAGAGCTAAATACTGGCGAAGTAGGTTGGGTTGTTTGTGGTATTAAAGACATCCTAGGTGCACCGGTTGGTGATACGTTGACGCTTGCAAAAGGCGGCAGCACTGAACGTCTACCTGGTTTCCAAAAAGTGAAGCCTCAGGTATACGCTGGTCTATTCCCTGTATCATCTGATGACTACGAAAACTTCCGTGACGCGTTAGGCAAATTAAGCCTGAACGATGCATCACTGTTCTTTGAACCAGAAAGTTCAGCAGCACTTGGTTTTGGTTTCCGTTGTGGCTTCTTAGGAATGCTTCACATGGAGATCATCCAAGAGCGTCTAGAGCGTGAATACGACCTAGACCTAATCACAACTGCTCCAACAGTAGTGTATGAAGTTGTAAAAACAGATAAAACGGTTCTTTACGTTGATAGCCCGGCTAAACTGCCAGCGGTTAATGACCTAGAAGAAATTCGTGAGCCAATTGCACGCTGTAATATTCTGGTACCTTCGGATTACCTAGGTAACGTAATCACACTGTGTGTTGAGAAGCGTGGCGTACAAGTAGACATGGTCTACCACGGTAACCAAGTTGCTGTGACGTACGATCTTCCTATGGCAGAAGTAGTTCTAGACTTCTTCGACCGTCTGAAGTCAACGTCTCGCGGCTATGCATCATTGGATTACAACTTCCAACGTTACGAGCCATCAAACATGGTACGTGTAGACGTACTGCTGAATGGCGAAACAGTTGATGCACTAGCTATCATTACGCACAAAGATATTGCTCAGTCTCGTGGTCGTCTACTGGTAGAGAAGATGAAAGAATTCATCCCTCGTCAGATGTTCGATATCGCGATTCAAGCAGCGATTGGTAACCACATCATTGCTCGTTCTACAGTGAAACAACTGCGTAAGAACGTAATCGCAAAATGTTACGGTGGTGATATCAGTCGTAAGAAGAAACTTCTTAAGAAACAAAAAGAAGGTAAGAAGCGTATGAAGCAGATCGGTAACGTTGAACTGCCTCAAGAAGCTTTCCTTGCAATCCTTCATGTTGGCAAAGACTAGGTATCAATCGCACTAACTATCTGCTGAACATTACTGGTTAAAATCGTTTATTTCTTTGTTGCAAAGATTGCAATTAGGCCCACTAGTCACTGCACTTTGCGCCTCGAACTAAACGATTTTTCCTGCGTAATCTCCCCAGCATTTAGTCAGCATGATTGATACAGATTAGAAATATTAAGCAGAGTGAAAGGGTTATACTCTTTCACTTTCGTTATTTTTAAAGAAATGAAATTTAAGGGATATCAATGGCTAATACATTTTCGCTTATCTTAGTGATCGTAACTCTAGTGACCGGCATTGTATGGGCGTTGGAAAAGTTTGTGTGGGCGAAGAAGCGCCAGCAAAAGCTTGCTGACGTTGAAGCACAATCGAATGGCCTAGACGCTGAAACTAGCGCAAAAGTTACGGCTCAACCTTGGTGGGTTGAGAACAGTGTGTCCATTTTCCCGGTAATTGCATTTGTTTTGGTTCTGCGTTCATTTATTTATGAACCGTTTCAAATCCCTTCTGGCTCGATGATGCCAACGCTTTTGGTTGGTGACTTCATCTTGGTAGAGAAGTACGCGTACGGTCTAAAAGACCCAGTATGGCGCACTCAACTGGTAGAAACGGGCAAGCCAGAGCGTGGTGATTCAATCGTATTTAAGTACCCACCTCAGCCTAACATCGACTACATCAAGCGTGTTGTTGGTATGCCAGGTGACACCATTCGCTACAGCAGTCGTAAAGAGATCTGCATTCAGGCGAAGGGTGCAAGTAGCTGTGAACCAGTGAAACTAAGTAATGTTGAAGAGAGCCAATTTATTCAAGATGGTGTGCCTCTGATTCAGCTGAACGAACAGCTTGGAGACGTAGAACACCAGATTTTAGTTAACCCATTGCGCCGCGATCGTGTGCAAGCATATCAGCCTCGCAATGGTGTTAACGAATGGGTCGTTCCAGAAGGCCAGTACTTTGTGATGGGTGATAACCGTGACAACAGTGCCGATAGCCGTTACTGGGGCTTTGTCCCTGAAGCAAACCTTGTTGGTAAGGCCGTTGCTATTTGGATCAGCTTCGAATTCGAACGCGGTTCAGACAGTGTACTTCCAACATGGATTCCTACTGGTGTGCGTTTTAATCGCATCGGTGGGATTCATTAATCGATCACATAACACATCGAGAGAGCATGAATTCTCCAATTGATAAACTAGAGAGAAAGATTGGCTATCAGTTTAATGATGCCGATCTTATCCACTTGGCGCTGACTCACCGCAGCGCCGCAGGTAAACATAACGAACGTCTTGAGTTTCTGGGCGATTCAATTTTAAGTTTTGTTATCGCTGATGATCTTTACCACCGTTTTCCTAAGGTAAACGAAGGTGATATGAGCCGCATGCGCGCAACATTAGTACGTGGTCATACATTGGCAGAACTAGGTCGTGAATTCGAACTAGGAGATTACTTAAAATTAGGTCCAGGTGAGTTGAAGAGTGGCGGTTTCCGTCGTGATTCTATTCTAGCGGATGCGGTTGAAGCGGTCATCGGCGCTGTCTATTTAGATAGTGATACCGAGACGGTTCGCGGCATTATTTTAAGCTGGTACCAATCTCGCCTAGATGCTATTCAGCCTGGAGTATCTCAAAAAGATCCGAAAACTCGCCTACAAGAGTTTTTGCAAGGTCGAAGAAATCCTCTACCTGTCTACACAGTGACTAATATTAAAGGTGAAGCACACAACCAAGAGTTTACGGTTGAGTGTGAAGTGGCAGGTGTGGATAAACCTGTTATCGGTAAAGGCACTAGCCGCCGCAAGGCAGAACAAGCGGCTGCTGAAACAGCATTAGAGCAACTAAGCAATGTCTGATAACAACCAAGATTTCGATATCGATGCATTCTTTTCATCTGATAGCAAAAAAACAGGCCTACCGGAAAACCAACACTGTGGCTTCATCGCTATTGTCGGTCGCCCAAATGTAGGTAAGTCGACGCTTCTGAACCATATTCTGGGTCAGAAGATTTCTATTACATCACGTAAACCACAGACGACACGTCACCGTATTATGGGCGTTGAAACTGAGGGTGATTACCAAGCGATCTTTGTTGATACTCCTGGACTTCATATTGAAGAAAAGCGTGCCATCAACCGCTTGATGAACCGTGCGGCGAACAGCTCATTGAGTGATGTAAACCTAGTATTCTTCCTTGTCGATGGTACTCACTGGACTGACGACGATGAGATGGTTCTGAACAAACTGAAGAAGACTGACTTCCCAGTTGTACTTTGCATCAACAAAGTAGATAACGTTCAAGACCGTACTAACGTGATGCAGCACATGATGGAAGTCTCTAAGAAGATGGACTTCATTGATGTAGTGCCAATCTCAGCGAAGCAAGGTAAAAATATTGATGTACTGCGTAAGCACGTACGTGAACATTTACCTAAAGCGACACACCACTTCCCTGAAGAATACGTGACTGATCGCTCGCAACGTTTTATGGCCTCTGAAATTATCCGTGAAAAGCTAATGCGCTTTACGGGTGACGAGCTACCTTACTCGGTAACGGTTGAAATTGAACGCTTCGATTACAACCCAGATAACGATGGCTTCCACATCAATGCTCTGATTCTTGTTGAACGAACAGGTCAGAAGAAGATGGTGATTGGTAAAGCGGGCGAGAAGATCAAAACAATTGGTCGTGAAGCGCGTATCGATATGGAAGAGCTATTCGGTCGTAAGGTTTACCTAGAGACTTGGGTTAAGGTTAAATCTGGCTGGGCTGATGATGAGCGTGCACTTCGCTCGTTAGGCTACATCGACGATCTATAATATATTGAACGTCACTTTCTGAGATTAAGAAAGTTGAACTGAAGATAAATCCAAGAGAGAGTGCGAACTCTCTCTTTTTGTATCTGTAATAAGGGTAAGTGATTGAGCGAAGGGTTACAGCGATGCTTTGTGTTGCACCGTCGACCATACAGTGAGTCGAGCCTGATCTTGGACGTCTTCAGCGAAGAGTTCGGTCGGGTGACGTTGATGTCTAAAGGCGCTCGCAGCAAGCGTTCCAATTTGAAAGGTGCATTACAACCTTTTACGCCGCTATTGCTTAAGTGGTCTGGTAATGGTTCGATGAAAACCTTACGCCAAGCTGAACCCATCAGCTTGGGGCTCCCTCTCGCCGGTATTAATCTGTATTCAGGCATGTACGTGAACGAGCTTATCGGTCGGGTATTGATGGCGGAAGTACCGATGCCTGCACTTTTTCACGACTATCTTCATGCTTTAACAGAGCTGGCGCATAATGATAATCCTGAGCCAGCACTGCGTCGCTTTGAGCTGGCTCTATTATCTGCTATGGGTTACGGCGTCGACTTTTTACACTGCGCGGGCACTGGCGAAGCGATTGATCCGAGCATGACTTATCGCTATCGAGAGCAGAAAGGTTTCATCGCTTCAGTACGTCGAGATAACCTGACTTTTATGGGCGATGAACTTATTGCAATCAGCGAACGTAGGTTTATCACTAAAGAGCAGTTAAAAGCGGCAAAACGCTTTACACGCATAGCCTTAAAGCCGTATCTTGGCGGCAAACCATTAAAAAGTAGAGAGCTATTTATGCCAACAATAGCCCTCTCCAGAGCACGGAGTATTGGAAAATGAGCTCAATCCTTTTAGGCGTTAATATCGACCATATTGCAACACTACGTAATGCACGTGGTACTAAATACCCAGATCCAGTACACGCAGCTGAAATCGCTGAACGTGCTGGTGCAGATGGCATTACTATTCACCTGCGTGAAGACCGTCGTCACATCGTTGATCGCGATGTGCGTATTCTGGCTGAAACACTTCAAACTCGCATGAACTTGGAGATGGCCGTAACGGACGAGATGGTTCAAATTGCACTCGATACTAATCCTGAGTTTGTTTGTCTGGTTCCTGAAAAACGTGAAGAGCTAACCACTGAAGGTGGCTTGGACGTAGTTGGTCAACTAGAGAAGATCAAAGCGGCGACACAAAAACTGTCTGCAGCAGGTATCAAGGTATCTCTGTTTATCGATGCTGACCGTGAGCAAATCGATGCTGCAAAAGCGTGTGGCGCACCGTTCATTGAACTGCACACGGGTCACTATGCTGATGCTAAGACAGAAGAAGATCAACAAGACGAGCTTAAGAAGATCGCAGCAGGCGCAAGCTATGCAGATGACTTAGGTATCACAGTCAATGCGGGTCATGGTCTGACTTACCACAACGTAGCACCGATTGCGGCACTTCCAGAGATCTACGAGCTGAACATCGGTCACTCGATCATGGGACGTGCAGTGTTTGATGGCTTAAACAAAGCCGTTGCAGACATGAAAGCAATCATGGAAACAGCACGTAACAACGCTTAGTTCGGCAAGTCGTCGGCACTAAGCGATGTACAGTTAATCATTAGACAGAAGTTAAGTAGTAGAGGAAACATGGCAGTTGTTGGATTAGGTACAGATATCGCAGAAATCGAACGTGTCGAGAAGGCGCTGTCGCGAAGTGGCGACGCTTTTGCTCAGCGTATTTTGACGGATTCTGAGTTTGAAGTATTCCAACAGTTGAAGCAAAAAGGCCGTTACCTTGCAAAACGTTTTGCTGCTAAAGAAGCTGCATCTAAGGCGTTAGGTACGGGGATTGCGCTGGGTGTTACCTTCCACGACTTTGAGATTTCAAACGATGAGCATGGTAAGCCAGTATTGAGCTTACACAAGAAAGCGCGTGAAATCGCAGAGGCGAATGGCACAACATCGATTCATCTGACTATCTCGGATGAGCGTCACTACGCTGTGGCAACGGTGTTACTCGAATCGTAAACAGATTATCGCGACTTTATATCTAGTGCTCTTGGCTCTAGACAGAAAAAAGCAGAGCTCATGAGCTCTGCTTTTTTATTGGCGGGTAAACCCTCTAAAGAATACTAGTGAGTAACAAGTACCCGCTAGGCCTTCGCCTGTTTCAAGTAGTGAATCGCGGTTGCTTGAACCTTATCTAATTCATCCTGAAGCTCGAAAAGCTCAGGTTCAATGTCTTCAACAGAAGTACCTGAACGCAGCTCTTTCTCTATTGTCGCACATACCGATTTTAGCCTTGGTACGCCGCTGTACGAGCTGCTGCCATGCATCTTGTGAATGATGTGTATCAGCTCTTCAACTGGATAGTCACTGTCTTCTATCGCTTTGTCTGCTGCCTCATACACCTCTGGAATAAAGTCGACGAGCATTTGCAGCATATCGCGTGCGAGGTCTTCTTTATTGGCGGCTTGTTTCATCGCAGCTTGCCAATCAATGATGATGTTTGTGTGCACGCTGGCTTCAGTTTCTGACACCGGACCGTTGTCGACTTCAGCAGAGACCGCTGGGTGGTCTGGATCTATTTTTTCGATGAGCTCAACCTCAGAGGTCGAGCTCCAATGAATCAGAACCTGCTGTAAAACATGCTCTTCAATAGGTTTGGTTAGGTAGTCATCCATGCCCGCTTCAAGCAGTCGATCTCGTTCGCCAATCATTGCATGTGCGGTCACGGCAATTACAGGTGTATTCGCATTGTTCGCCAGTTTTTTGATGTTCTGACAAGCGGTTACACCGTCCATCTGTGGCATTTGAATATCCATGAAGATGATATCAAATGGCGTCTCTGTCGCTTTGTCTATAGCCTGCTGACCACTGGTACAACTGATGACGGTTTCTACACGCTCTTTAAGCAGCGCGGTAATCAACTTAAGGTTGGCTGGGTTGTCGTCTACTGCCATCACAGTAAGCGGTAACTTCTCTTCAGAATGCGTTTCAATCGCTGGTGCAATCAAGGTAGGTGCCTGATTCGATACCAGAGTTTGCAGCAACTTCTTACGAGAAAGAGGCTTAGTGATGCACTGAACATCGACCTCTTTCATTAGTTGCTCACCCAACGCTAGCTCGGTACTTGGTGTACCAATAATCACGTTTTGAGCAATCTTCTTCGCACCGATCGCCCAACCACTCACAGTATCAAATTGATACTCTTGGTTGGCGGCTAGGTTAAGCAGAACGTAGTCATACGAGGTCGTCTCATCTGGCATCACCGAACGATACGTTACCACTAAGCCTTCTTGGGTTAGGATTTGCTGAGTAATCGATGCCGCTTGCATGTTTGGCTCGATAAGCAGCAGTTGTTTGTCTTGCAGACACTGCGTCTCAATCAGCTCTGTCATCGGCATATCAGTCGTTGATAGTCTCAAGGTGAACCAGAAGGTAGAGCCTTGGTGAAGACGACTGGTTAGGCTGATCTCTCCGCCCATTTGGCTGACCAGTTTTTGGGTGATAACCAGACCTAAGCCTGTACCGCCGTAACGACGAGAGATACTTGCATCGGCTTGGCTGAAAGCTTGGAAAAGCTGAGCTTGTTGACGCTCAGAAATACCAATACCCGTATCGCGAACCATGAACTGCAGCTCGATGTTGTCTTCGCTTTGTGAACGCAGCTCAACGCTGATATCAATATTGCCGCGCTCGGTAAACTTGATTGAGTTACCCACTAGGTTGGTTAGGATCTGCTGAATACGCAGTGGATCGCCCACCACACCTGGCGGTACTTTAGGGTCGATCTTCAGTGTCAGTTCTAGGCCTTTCTCATGAGCGTTGGTTGCTTGAAGGTTTACTACCTCTTCAAGGCTGGCTTGGAATTCAAATGGGATGTTCTCTAGGGCTAATTTACCGGCTTCAAGTTTCGAGAAGTCCAAGATATCGTTGATGATGCTAAGCAGGTTGTTTGCCGAGCGTTCAATGGTTTGTAGGTAATCGGTTTGACTGTTCGATAGGTGAGTCTTGAGCATTTGACGAGTAAAGCCAATCACACCGTTCAGCGGCGTTCTCAATTCGTGAGACATATTCGCTAAGAACTCAGACTTAACACGAGCCGCTTCTTGAGCGCGTTTCTTCGCGATGTCTAACTCAACGTTTTGAATCTCTAGCTGTTCAAGAGTTTCACGCAAATCTGATGTGGCCTGGTCGATACTGTGCTGCATCTCGACGTGATACTCTGATAGCGATACCGCCATCGCATTGATACCGTTTTTCAGCGAGTCTAGCTCACCATGCATCTTACCTTCGATACGCACATCTAGGTGACCTCGACGAATTCGGTCGACCATGTTTTTCATGTGTGTGATCGGTTGAGTGACATCGTGCATTAAGCGGAACGCAAACACGCCCGATAAACCAAGCCCGAGAATCAACACTAAGAATGCAGAGAACACTTCTTGATATTGCTGCAATCGAAGTGATGAAAGATCTAATTCAATCGCAATGTAGCCGATCGCTTGATTAGCTTGAGACTGACCGTTGGCTGAATTGATGTACTGGCCTTCGGCGATGATAGGTGTCCGCAGAATCAGCGTATTATCGAGAAGGTTCGATGAGCTTAAATGCGGGATCGGTTTATCTTTGGGGTAGGTCAGGCTTTCAAAATCGGGGTGGAAGTTTGAGGTTACAAACAACTCATGACGCTCATCAAACACCGCGATACTGCGCACTAGCTTAGAATTCTTTCGATGCGCATAGCTAATAAGCTGACGAACAGACTCTCGACTTTCGAGCTTCATGCCTGATTCACTCGTAATCGCAAGTGGCTCAATGATGCTAGTACCAGTGTTAACCACTTGACCTTCAAGGTCTTGATAGCGGTTAAATGAGAAAAATGCACTCAATAGCAACCCAATAATCAGGGTTGGAGCTAGAGTTAAGGTAATTACACGGGCTCTTAAGCCATATCTGGTCATGTTCTTTAATTACATCGAGGTCTGGATATGGGAAAATAACGCACACAATGGCGGTTAAGTGAACGGTAAGCTTAATCAAAGCCGTGACGTTCGACAATGATTCCAAGACATAATAGTGAGTCCTGGATACCAATTACTTATTAAAAGATACATTAGGCACAAGCAATGGCACGTTTTTTCCAACCAAAAAAGAAAACTCAACTCGAGACCAAGCATCAATCGGTTTTGGTTGAACGAATGGATCACAATGGCGCTGGCATCGCTTATCAAAAGAATAAACCGGTTTTCATTGATGGCGCATTGCCCGGTGAGCAGGTGGTTATTCAACTTACTGAGAGCAAAAGTAAGTTTTCGCGAGCTAAACTCATCAAGTTATTGAAGCCGAGCGAGCAGCGTTTAAAGCCGTTTTGTAAGCACTTTAATCAGTGTGGTGGTTGTCACCTTCAACACCTAGGTTACTCTTCTCAGGTTGAGCATAAATCGCAATCTCTGACGCACCTGATGAGCCAATACCAAACGGCGAACACTGAAGTTGCACAACCTATTGTCGGTGATGAAACCGGTTATCGACGTCGCGCACGTATCAGCCTATTTGTTGATAAGAAGACACAACAGCTTCAATTCGGTTTCCGTAAGAAGCAGAGTAAGCAGATTGAAAACATCACCGACTGTGCCGTGCTTGATCCTCGCCTTAATGTGTTGCTGCCAAAACTGAAAAATTTACTGAACACTTTCAACAGCCTTACGTCTTTAGGACACGTTGAACTGGTGTTGGGCGATACTGGCCCTGTTATGGTGCTACGTCACCTTAAGCCTCTGGTTGAAAAAGATGAGCAAGCGCTGATTGCGTTAGCAAAAGAAGAAGGCGCTACGCTGTATTCGATGCCTGAAACCGATAAGTTGGTCCGTCTGGTTGGTGATGCGCCTAGCTACAGCGAAACTGGCGTGACGTTACCGTTTGAGCCAAACCACTTTATCCAAGTAAACCAGAAAGTGAATCAGCAGATGGTGGCTCAAGCGATTGAGTGGCTAGAGCCTCAAGCGGATGAGCGAGTGCTAGACCTGTTTTGTGGTCTCGGTAACTTTAGTCTGCCTATCGCGCAACAATCGGCGTTTGTGGTTGGTGTAGAAGGCGTTGATGAAATGGTTCAGCAAGCCGCATCTAATGCAGCGTTAAACCAGTTAAGCAATACGGAATTTTACCAAGCTAACCTTGAAGAAGACTTATCTTCACAGCCTTGGGCAAAAGAGAAATTCGATAAAGTATTGCTTGACCCGGCACGTGCGGGAGCGAGTGGGATCGTTGATCAAATTTCAGCGTTAGGAGCGAAGTGTGTGGTTTATGTTTCGTGTAATCCTGCTACTCTAGCTAGAGATTCTGAGAGCTTAGAAAAACAAGGCTATCAATTAGCCAAACTGGGTATGTTGGACATGTTCCCACACACCAGTCATCTAGAATCGATGGCTCTCTTTATCAAGGCTTAGAGGCCCTTAAACAAGGCTTCAAATGAATCACAAAGGCGCAGGGAAGCCTGCGCTGATATCAATATGGTCGAACTAACTTGGAACCAGTTAGTCATATTGAATTGGGTATAAAACATAATAACTAGGAAGGCATGATGGTTGCGGTACGAAGCGCACATTTAAACCCAAGCGAACAGTTTGAGCTAGAAAGTTGGATTGCGTCATTGAATCAAGACGCAAAAACCTCGAATAAACTGATTAAAGTTTATCGTCACTGTGAAGAACTTTTAAAAGATCACGAGCAAGCATCGCTCTTGCTTTGGCGTGGCCGTGAGATGATCGAAATCTTGGTCACCTTGTCCATGGACCGTGCCACTTTAATTGCTGCACAACTTTTCCCCGTCGTCTCAAGCGGCGTTTTTGAGCGCGAAGCGTTTGAAGAAAGCTACGGTAAAGAAACCGTAAAGTTGATCGATGGCGTTGAAGAAATGGCGGCCTTAGGCCAGTTAAACGTGACCCTTGAAGGCAGTGCTGCCTCGGGTCAAGTTGATAACGTTCGACGCATGCTACTGGCTATGGTCGATGATTTCCGCTGCGTAGTCATCAAACTCGCTGAACGAATCTGTAACCTTATCGAGGTAAAAAAAGCGCCTGATGCTGTGCGTCGCGCGGCCGCAAAAGAGTGTTCTAACATCTATGCCCCACTGGCAAACCGTTTAGGTATCGGCCAACTTAAGTGGGAAATCGAAGATTACGCATTCCGCTACCAACAACCAGATACCTACAAGCAGATTGCAAAACAGCTGTCTGAGCGTCGTATCGTTCGTGAACAATACATCACAGATTTCGTTGATGATTTAACCGCAGAAATGCAGCGTTCAAACATCAATGCTGAAGTGAGTGGCCGACCAAAACACATCTACAGTATCTGGCGCAAAATGCAGAAGAAAGGCTTAGCCTTCGATGAGCTTTTTGACGTACGAGCAGTACGTATTATCGCTGACCAGCTGCAAGACTGTTACGCCGGCCTTGGGGTGGTACACACTAAATACAAGCACCTCCCGAGCGAATTTGATGATTATGTGGCGAACCCTAAGCCAAATGGTTACCAGTCGATTCATACCGTAGTACTTGGCCCTGAAGGCAAGACCATTGAGATTCAGATCCGTACTAAGCAAATGCACGAAGACTCTGAGCTTGGTGTGGCGGCGCACTGGAAGTACAAAGAAGGAGCTTCAAGCGGCCGTAGTGGCTACGATGAGAAAATCACTTGGTTGCGTAAACTTATCGACTGGCAAGAAGAGATGTCGGACTCTGGCGAGATGCTGGATGAGGTACGTAGCCAAGTCTTCGATGACCGTGTATACGCATTTACTCCACGTGGTGACGTGGTCGACTTACCAATGGGCGCAACCCCGTTGGATTTCGCCTACCACATCCACTCGATGGTCGGACACCGCTGTATCGGTGCCAAAGTAGCGGGGCGTATCGTACCGTTCACTCATAAACTATCGATGGGCGATCAAGTTGAGATCATCACGCAGAAAGAGCCGAACCCATCTCGTGACTGGTTAAATCCAACCACAGGTTTTGTTCATTCTGGTCGAGCTCGAGCGAAAATCAACGCTTGGTTCCGCGCACAAAGCCGTGAGAAAAACCTAGAAGCGGGTCGTGATATCCTGGAAGTTGAGCTAGCGAAAGTAGGCGCAACCCTAAAAGATGCTGATCAATACGCACTAAAACGCTTTAACGTGAATACGCCAGACGAACTCTATGCAGGTATTGGTAGTGGCGACTTGCGTATTAACCAAGTGGTTAATCACATCAATGCGCTAGTGAATAAGCCAACGGCGGAAGAAGAAGACAAGAAAGCGCTAGAGAAACTGCTTGAGTCGGAAAACAAGCCGGCACAACAGAGTCGTCCGAAGAAAGATGCGGTAGTGGTTGAGGGCGTTGATAACCTAATGACGCACCTAGCGCGTTGCTGTCAGCCAATCCCAGGTGATGTGATTAAAGGTTACATCACTCAAGGTCGTGGTATCTCAGTGCACCGCGCTGACTGTGAACAGCTAGGCGAGCTAAGCGTGCATGCGCCAGAACGTATCATTGATACCGTTTGGGGTAATGGCTTTGTCGGTTCATACATCCTAACGCTGCGTGTTGAAGCGCTAGAACGTAATGGCTTGTTGAAAGACATCACCTCACTGTTCTCGAATGAAAAGATCAGCGTGACCACAATGAAGAGCCGCATCGACTACAAGCGTCAGCTATCGGTAATGGATTTCGATTTGGAAGTGACCAATATTGAGATTCTGAGCCGAGTGACAAGTCGAGTAGAACAGATCAAAGATGTAATGAGCGTTAAGAGACTTGGATGATCCTTTTGTGTCATTTATGTCATTCCCTACAGTGAGGGACGAACGTGATAGGGAATCTCGCCAAGCGGTTTGAGATCCCCAACTCGCTCATACTTCACTCTTGGAGATGACGAAAAATAGAAAGGTGAGTGGTTTTGGCTGCTCACCTTTTTTAGTTTTAAGAAAAGAATTAGATTAAAACAATCAAACAGAATAATAGGAAAGCACCATGAGCCACCCGATTGAACAACTAGAACAAATTATGACTAAGCTGCGCGATCCAGAAGGTGGCTGTCCTTGGGATTTAAAACAAAATTTTGAAACAATTGTCCCGCATACTATCGAAGAGACGTACGAAGTGGTGGATGCGATTCACAACAAAGATTGGCCGAACCTACAAGAAGAGTTGGGTGACTTGTTGTTTCAGGTGATCTTCTATAGCCAGTTCGCGAAAGAACAGGGGTTGTTTGAGTTCTCTGATGTGGTTGATGGCATTAACGAAAAGCTAACACGCCGTCACCCGCATGTGTTCTCTGATACTGAGTTTGCCAGTGATGAAGAAATCAATGCCAATTGGGAAGCGGAAAAAGCCAAAGAAAAAGCACAAGCAGGCAAAACTCAAGAAAGTATTCTAGACTCAATACCAAACTCTCTACCTGCACTTTCGCGTGCTACAAAAATTCAAAAGCAGGTCGCGAAATATGGCTTTGATTGGGACTCAATTGGCCCAGTCGCCAATAAGGTATTAGAGGAAGTGGACGAGGTGCTAGAAGAAGCACTTCAAGTGACGCCAAACGAAGAATTGGTTGAAGAAGAGCTGGGGGATTTACTGTTCGCGACCGTTAACTTGGTACGACATTTAGGTAAAAACCCAGAATCGGCACTCAATAAAGCCAATCTCAAGTTTTCGCGTCGCTTTAAAGGGGTGGAACAAAAAGTTCGTCAGCAAGATAAAAATTTGACTGACTTTTCACTACAACAGCTTGATTCCATGTGGGATGAAGTCAAAGTGGCGGAGAAAAGATAACCAAAGCTTTTATCATGAATTGATTTGAAGCAAAAAATAAAAAATAGCAGTGTGATAGATTTCACGTTGTGGCGATAAGGGGCTTCTGGTATATTTTCATCCCGTCCAGAAGTAGTCCATTTCCCTCATTCAACCAATTTCAGGTTAAACATGACGACAAATTACATTTTTGTTACTGGCGGGGTTGTATCCTCTCTAGGTAAAGGTATTGCTGCAGCATCTCTTGCAGCTATTTTAGAAGCTCGTGGTCTTAAAGTGACCATGATGAAGCTTGACCCTTACATCAACGTTGATCCAGGCACTATGAGCCCGACTCAGCACGGTGAAGTGTTCGTTACGGAAGATGGCGCTGAAACAGACCTTGACCTTGGTCACTATGAGCGATTCATTCGCACCAAGATGACTAAGCGTAACAACTTCACTGCAGGTCGTGTTTACTCAGACGTACTAGCAAAAGAGCGTCGCGGTGATTACCTAGGTGCAACAATTCAGGTTATCCCACACATCACTAACTCTATCAAAGAGCGTGTTATTTCTGGCGCAGCTGGCCACGATATCGCGATCGTTGAAGTTGGTGGTACGGTTGGTGATATCGAATCTCTACCATTCATGGAAGCGATTCGTCAGCTAGCAGTAGAACTAGGCCGTGAACGCGCAATGTTCATGCACCTTACTCTAGTGCCATACCTAGCAGCTGCGGGCGAAGTGAAAACTAAGCCAACGCAACACTCTGTAAAAGAGCTACTGTCTATTGGTATTCAGCCAGACATCCTAGTTTGTCGTTCAGACCGCAACATTCCTTCGAACGAGCGTAAGAAAATTGCTCTGTTCTGTAATGTGCAAGAAAATGCAGTTATTTCTATGCGCGATGTTGACTCTATCTACAAGATCCCTCAGCTTATTAAAGCTCAAGGTACTGATGAACTTGTATGTAAGCGTTTCGGCATCACAGCTCCAGAAGCAGACCTGTCTGAATGGGAACAAGTAATTTACGAAGAAGCTAACCCAACGGGTGAAGTGACGATTGGTATGGTTGGTAAGTACATTGAACTACCAGACGCATACAAATCAGTAAATGAAGCGCTAAAACACGCGGGCTTGAAAAATCGCCTAAGCGTTAATATTAAATACGTAGATTCACAAGACGTTGAGTCTCGTGGCGTAGAAGTTTTAGAAGGCCTAGATGCAATCCTAGTTCCTGGTGGCTTTGGTGACCGTGGTGTTGAAGGTAAGATTCTTGCTGCTCAATACGCTCGTGAAAACAAAGTACCGTACTTAGGTATCTGTCTAGGTATGCAAGTAGCACTTATCGAGTACGCTCGTAACGTTGCGAAAATGGAAGGGGCACACTCTTCTGAATTCTGTACTGAAACTAAGTACCCAGTTGTTGGTCTTATCACTGAGTGGACTGATGGCGAAGGTAAAGTTGAAGAGCGTACAGAAACATCTGACCTTGGCGGCACAATGCGTCTTGGTTCACAGCTTTGTCACCTAGCGAAAGGGACGAAAGCTTACGAATTATACGGTAGCGCGACGATCCATGAACGTCACCGTCACCGTTACGAAGTGAACAACAATCTTCGTCCACAAATCGAAAAAGCGGGCCTAAAAGTATCGGGTCTATCTGCGGACAAGAAACTGGTTGAAGTTATTGAGAACCCGAACCACCCATGGTTCGTTGCTGCTCAATTCCACCCAGAGTTCACTTCAACACCTCGCGATGGTCACCCATTGTTTGCAGGTTTCGTTAAAGCGGCTGGTGAGTTCCAGCGCGGCGAGTTAGAGAAGTAAAAAGGAATACAGGTAGCTGCGTAAGTTGTGCTGCTACCTTTAAATTTGACATTTATATATTCAACGAGAAGGAAACATTCAATGTCTAAGATCGTTAAAGTTCTAGGTCGTGAAATCATCGATTCACGTGGTAACCCAACTGTAGAAGCTGAAGTACACCTAGAAGGCGGTTTCGTAGGTATGGCTGCTGCTCCATCTGGCGCATCTACTGGTTCTCGCGAAGCTCTTGAGCTACGTGACGGCGACAAATCACGTTTCCTAGGTAAAGGTGTTCTTAAAGCTATTGAAGCTGTAAACGGCCCAATCGCTGAAGCTCTAGTTGGTACTGACGCTAAAGCACAAGCTGACGTTGACCAAATCATGCTTGACCTAGACGGTACTGATAACAAGTCTAAGTTCGGCGCGAACGCTATCCTAGCTGTATCTCTAGCTAACGCAAAAGCTGCTGCTGCTGCGAAAGGCATGCCTCTATACGAGCACATCGCTGAGCTAAACGGTACTGCTGGTCAGTTCTCTATGCCTCTACCAATGATGAACATCATCAACGGTGGTGAGCACGCAGATAACAACGTTGACATCCAAGAGTTCATGATCCAACCAGTTGGCGCTAAAACTCTTAAAGAAGGTCTACGTATCGGCGCTGAAGTATTCCACAACCTAGCTAAAGTTCTTAAGTCTAAAGGCTACAGCACTGCAGTTGGTGATGAAGGTGGTTTCGCTCCTAACCTTAAGTCTAACGCTGAAGCTCTAGAAGTTATCGCAGAAGCTGTTGCAGCTGCTGGTTACGAACTAGGTAAAGACGTTACTCTTGCTATGGACTGTGCAGCATCTGAGTTCTTCGACAAAGAAGCTGGCATCTACAACATGAAGGGCGAAGGTAAAACTTTCACTTCTGAAGAGTTCAACCACTACCTAGCTGAGCTAGCGAACAACTTCCCAATCGTTTCTATCGAAGACGGTCTTGACGAGTCAGATTGGGATGGCTTCAAGCACCAAACTGAACTTCTAGGCGACAAGCTTCAAATCGTTGGTGACGATCTGTTCGTTACAAACACTAAGATTCTTGCTGAAGGTATCGAGAAAGGCGTAGCTAACTCTATCCTTATCAAGTTCAACCAAATCGGTTCTCTAACAGAGACTCTAGCTGCTATCAAGATGGCTAAAGACGCTGGCTACACTGCAGTAATCTCTCACCGTTCTGGCGAAACTGAAGATGCAACTATCGCTGATCTAGCGGTAGGTACAGCTGCAGGTCAAATCAAAACTGGTTCTATGAGCCGTTCTGACCGTGTTGCTAAGTACAACCAACTTATCCGTATCGAAGAAGCTCTAGGTTCTAAAGCTCCTTACAACGGTCTTAAAGAAGTTAAAGGTCAATAATTCGTCCTATTTGGCACTGTAGCTGCGTTAACTGCAGAAGATTCACTAAGTCACATAGGAAACTATGCTCCATAGCTGAATCTTCTTTGTTGCCTTGCTACAGCACCAACTAGTTAGAATTATGCACTAATACTTTTGAATGCCTCGCTTATGCGGGGCATTTTTTTGTCTGTAGAAAACTGAATGAAAGAAGCTCTAGGCTCTAAAGCTCCTCCTTGTCACATATAAAGTTCGTCATTCCCTAGACTGACGAAGGAAGGAGTAGGGAATCTCATTGTTTTCCTGACAATGACTCCCCGACTTATTGATTCCCTGACACCACATATCTCGCACCAATAAGCTCATTATGGTATATATGTGCCTTATTCTAGTTCCTTCTTTTTCAACCGGCGAAAGGTGTTATGCGAATTTTTGCTTTAGTACTGCTCATAGTGTTTGGCTGGCTACAACACACACTGTGGCTCGGTAAAAATGGTATCTCTGATTACTACGGTGTGAACAACGAAATCCAAGTTCAACAGCAAGTAAATGAAAAGCTGCATATTCGAAATGCAGAAATGTTTGCTGAAATTGACGATCTACGCCAAGGCTTAGACGCGATAGAAGAACGCGCACGTCATGAACTTGGAATGGTCAAAGAAGGTGAAACGTTTTATCGCATCATTGGTGAGGAATCCCATTAATGTCGACTCAACTTCAAAGCGTGATTGCCGTTGTACCTGCGGCGGGCGTCGGTAGCCGAATGAAGGCAGACCGCCCTAAGCAATATCTCAAGATTAACGGCTCAACGATTTTAGAGCACACCGTAGATAAATTATTGTCTCATCCACAAGTCTCTCAAATTATCGTCGCGATTAGCGATGATGACCCATACTACCCAGAGCTTGCTCTAAATCAGAACCCACAAGTGATCAGAGTGTCGGGTGGAAGCGAAAGAGCGGACTCCGTACTCTCTGCTTTAGATTACATTGCAGAGCAACAGCTCGGTGAGTGGGTAATGGTGCACGATGCGGCAAGACCTTGTGTCCAGTTGGGTGACATCGATAAGTTGATTTCAGGCGCGATGAACCACGATGTCGGGGCTATTTTGGCCGCGCCCGTTCGTGACACGATGAAGCGAGGTGCCCAAGGGCAGATTGAGCATACCGTTGAACGAGCCGATTTATGGCATGCACTTACGCCGCAAATGTTCAGAGCAAAGCCTCTGTGGAAGGCATTAAGTGAGGCGTTGCAACAAGGCGCTTCAATTACTGATGAAGCCTCAGCCTTTGAATGGAAAGGTTTATCGCCCGCTTTAGTGGCTGGGCGTTCAGATAATTTTAAGATTACTCAGCCAGAAGATTTAGCGCTCGCTGAGTTCTATTTAAGTCAGAATAAGGAATAATGATGATTCGTATTGGCCATGGCTTTGATGTACATAAGTTTGGTGGTGAAGGCCCGGTAATTATTGGTGGCGTGAGCGTCCCTTATGAACAAGGTCTTATTGCACACTCAGACGGTGATGTTGCCCTACATGCGTTATGTGACGCTCTATTGGGTGCGATTGCTGCGGGTGATATTGGTCGTCATTTCCCTGATACCGATGACGAATGGAAAGGTGCGGATAGCCGTGAGCTACTGAAAGATGTTTATCGTCGAGTAAAAGAGCAAGGCTACGTGATTGGTAATGCCGATATTACTATCATGGCGCAAGCACCAAAAATGGCGCCTCATATAGACTCTATGTGCCAAGCTATTGCACAAGACTTAGAAACCAGCATCAGTAATGTGAATGTAAAAGCGACGACCACAGAGCGTTTAGGTTTTACAGGTCGCAAAGAGGGCATCGCATGTGAAGCGGTGGTCCTAATTACCAAAAGTGCGTAAGCACCAACACGAAAAGAACAGCATGTCAGATATTTTATCTTCATTGGCTTATCTAAACGGTAAACCAACTGCGAAAGCAAAACTAAAAGCAAAAGCCGAACACTTTGTCGTTAATGAAGACTTGGGTTTTGAGTTTGCTGGTGAAGGCGAGCACCTAATGGTTCGTATTCGTAAAACTGGTGAAAACACGAGCTTCGTAGCAAACGAGCTGGCTAAAGCTTGCGGTGTTAAGTCGAAAGACGTGAGCTGGGCGGGTTTGAAAGACCGCCACGCTGTGACAGAACAGTGGTTGAGCGTTCACCTACCGAAAGGTGAGCCTGACTTTTCAGGGTTCTTAGCACAATACCCAAGCATTGAAATCTTAGCGACAGCGCGACACAACAAAAAGTTACGTCCAGGCGATTTAGTTGGCAACCAATTTGAGTTGACCTTGTCTGAAGTAACGGATTGCGATGATGTGGTCAAGCGTTTGGAAAAAGTCGCTCAAGTGGGCGTGCCAAACTACTTTGGTGCTCAGCGTTTTGGCAATGAAGGTAACAACCTATCTGAAGCTCGTCGTTGGGGCCGCGATAACGTTCGTACTCGTAACCAGAATAAGCGCAGCTTGTACCTTTCTGCTGCTCGTTCGTGGATTTACAACCTGATCCTTTCAGACCGTATTGAGCAAGATGCGTTTGCATCAGCATTGGTTGGCGATATCGTGGTGAAAGACGGTGCTCAACTGGCAGTAACAGCAGACAACATTGAAGCTGTAAACCAAGACATTGCGAACGGTTCTGCTTTGATAACTGTTGCTTTGGCTGGCGATAATGCCTTACCAACGATTGATGAGTCTCAAGCTCTAGAACAGAAACACCTTGATGCTGAACCGGATCTAATGGCTCTGATTCGTGGTAACCGTATGCGTCATGATCGCCGTGAAGCGTCACTGAAACCAACAGACTTAACTTGGGAAGTGAACGAAGATAATGTCACGCTTAAGTTCTCTCTTGATGCGGGTTGTTTCGCAACAGCGATCGTTCGCGAATTGGTTGAAGAAGTACACGTAGAGAGAACCTACGAGCAATAACGATTCTGCTTGGAGCTGAGTCACTTGATATTGGAATTTAAGTGACTTGGCTTAGCATGGGAACAAAAGAAAGGATACAAGATGAAGATTTTACTCAGCAATGATGATGGTGTGCACGCTCAAGGTATTCATGAGCTGGCAAATGAGCTACGTGATCTTGCTGACGTTATCATTGTTGCCCCTGACCGTAATCGCTCGGGTGCGTCAAATTCATTAACTTTAGAACAGCCTCTGCGTGTTCAAGAGATTACTGAAAATACCTATTCGGTACAAGGAACACCGACCGACTGTGTGCATTTTGCGTTAAACGAACTGCTAAAGAATGACATGCCTGATCTGGTATTAACGGGCATTAATCACGGTGCTAACCTGGGTGATGACGTGCTTTATTCCGGCACGGTGGCTGCAGCAATGGAAGGGCATTTTCTAGGCGTTCAATCGGTAGCGTTTTCTCTGGTGGGAAAAAAACATTTTAAGACAGCGGCAGCGATTGCTCGTCGTATTGTCGAACAACATTTAGCAAACCCAATCCCGACCAACCGCTTGTTGAACGTAAACGTTCCTGATTTAGCCTTAGAACAATTGTCTGGTACTCAGGTGACGCGCTTAGGTGCTCGTCATCACGCTGAAGATATGATCAAGCAAAAAGACCCGCGTGGTCACGATATCTATTGGCTTGGCCCTCCGGGTAAAGAGCAAGATGCCGGTGAAGGTACCGATTTTTACGCGATTGAGCATGGCTTTGTGTCGGTAACACCGTTGCAGGTTGATCTGACGGCGCATGAGTCGTTGGGTGCGATGGCAACATGGTTAGGGGAGAAGTAAGTGAGTAATCCGCAAGCTGAGCGTTTAATTACTTTCCTGATTGAAAATGGTATTCAGGATCAAAAGGTTCTTGATGCGATTTACCAACTGCCGAGAGAGAGCTTTTTATCACAGGCGATGTATCACCAAGCCTATGATAATAATGCGCTGCCTATCGGTCAGGGTCAGACAATCTCACAGCCATACATTGTTGCTAAAATGACAGAGCTACTTGAATTACAACAAGATAGCCGTGTCTTGGAGATCGGAACGGGTTCTGGTTACCAAACTGCGGTATTGGCTCAACTTGTTGATCATGTGTATTCGGTTGAAAGAATAAAGTCGCTACAATGGGATGCCAAGCGTAGGTTGAAGCAACTCGATTTCTACAATATCTCAACTAAGCACGGTGATGGTTGGCAAGGTTGGTCTTCAAAAGCCCCTTTTGATGCGATTATTGTCACCGCCGCTGCAGAGTCGATTCCTCAAGCGCTTCTGCAACAGCTGAAAGATGGCGGTCGTTTACTGATTCCAGTCGGTGATGACGAACAGCAACTATTGAAGATCGTTCGACACGGCGATGAGTTTTTATCGAGTGTTATCGAGATGGTGAGATTTGTACCTCTTGTTCCTGGTGAGCTAGCTTAATAAAAGACTAATGGTGTAGGTGGATAGAGAGTCGATGCGTTCGAAGTTGTTAAAAGGAAGTACTTTACTGCTTAGCTGTGCCCTTGTTGGGTGTGCAGCGAATTCGCCTGCGCCCGTTTCAAACCTAAACAAGAATTACTCATCGATTGATCGTGGTAGTTATCGTGGCAGTTACTATGAAGTTAAAAAAGGCGACACCCTTTACTTCATTGCTTATGTCACCAATAAAGACGTTAAAGACCTCATCGGTTATAACAAGTTGTCTGCTCCTTACACTATCCACCCAGGGCAGAAGCTTAAGTTATGGCGTCCTAGCTACAACGCGCCAGCGTATGGTAAGTCAACGGTAGCGGCAGCAGCAGTTGCTGCGCCTGTCGCCGCATCCACAACGTCATCTGCGGCAAGTAAACCGAAAACCACACCACAAAAGAGCAAAAACTCTAAACCGGCTCCAGCTCAAACTACCACCAAAGTGGTGAAAAAAGATCCACCAAAGAAGGTTGAACAATCCAAATCAAAGGAGTATGTTGGTTCTAAAGGTAAACAGAATGTTACACCGCCCACCAAACCAACAAGTGATAAAGTATCCAAATGGTTATGGCCAACTAAAGGGAGAGTAATCGAGAATTTCTCTGTAGGCGAACAAGGAAATAAAGGCATAGACATAGCAGGACAGCGAGGTCAGCCAATAGTATCTACTGCAGGGGGAACGGTTGTTTATTCGGGTAATGCACTACGAGGCTACGGCAATCTAGTGATTGTGAAGCACAATGATAATTACTTAAGTGCATACGCGCATAACGACCGACTATTAGTATCTGAAGGGCAAAGTGTGAAACCAGGGCAGAAGATTGCAACAATGGGAAGCTCTGGAGCCAGCAGTGTTAGGTTGCACTTTGAGATTCGTTACCAAGGTAAATCCGTTAATCCAAAACGATATTTACCTTAAATACAATATGCAAAAATTACGTATTGTATGGAGTGACATAGTCATTTAGCGACATATGAAGTTGTAATGTCATGCTAATTTCGCCAGGGGGAGGCGTTATGAGTATAAGCAATGCAGTAACCAAAGAAGAGTTCGATCTTGACCAAGCAACCACGGAACCGGAAGCTCTTGGAAAAGCAAAACGAACAGTCACTAAGAAAACCGAAGCAAAAGAAGAAGTTGAAGTTACGTCTAAAAGTTTAGATGCCACTCAACTCTACTTAGGCGAAATCGGTTTCTCACCACTACTAACCGCTGAAGAAGAAGTGCTATACGCACGTCGAGCTCTACGCGGTGATGAAGCAGCACGTAAACGCATGATCGAAAGTAACCTGCGTTTAGTGGTAAAAATTTCACGTCGTTATAGCAACCGCGGCCTTGCACTTCTCGATCTAATCGAAGAAGGCAACCTAGGTTTAATTCGCGCCGTAGAGAAGTTTGATCCAGAGCGTGGCTTCCGCTTCTCAACTTACGCGACATGGTGGATTCGTCAAACCATTGAACGTGCGTTAATGAATCAGACTCGCACTATCCGTTTGCCAATCCATGTTGTGAAAGAGCTGAACATCTATCTGCGTACCGCAAGAGAGCTATCACAAAAACTTGATCATGAACCAACGGCGGAAGAAATTGCTTCTAAGCTAGACAAGCCAGTTGGTGATGTGAGTAAGATGCTTCGTCTAAACGAAAGAGTGAGCTCTGTAGATACGCCAAT
The DNA here is from genome assembly GCF_041469805.1 of Vibrio sp. 10N.286.48.C11. NCBI lineage: Bacteria > Pseudomonadati > Pseudomonadota > Gammaproteobacteria > Vibrionales > Vibrionaceae > Vibrio > Vibrio sp. 10N.286.48.C11. The sequence continues at coordinate 31,636 of NZ_JBFRLK010000048.1, forward strand.
TGGTGGTGACGGTGAGAAAGCACTGTTGGATATTATTCCAGACATCAACAATTCAGACCCTGAGGTTTCAACTCAAGATAGCGATATCAAGAACTCGTTGATTTTCTGGCTTGATGAACTGAATCCTAAGCAGAAAGAAGTGCTTGCACGTCGCTTTGGACTACTGGGTTACGAACCGTCAACACTAGAAGAAGTAGGCCGTGAAATTAGCCTGACTCGTGAACGTGTTCGTCAAATCCAAGTTGAAGGTCTTCGCCGTCTACGTGAGATTCTTATCAAGCAAGGTCTGAATATGGAAAACCTGTTCAACGTAGAAAACGACTAATTGAACGGATGATGCTTCTCTAAATAGAAGACAAATAAAAACGCTGACTTTAAGTCAGCGTTTTTTTGTTTGTGGCTTTGGTATTTCATGCCGTCTAATGAAAATAGCAGTACGGCCATAACAAGCTATTTGGTAAGAAACTAAAGCAGCTTCTTCAAGCGGTAAAGTTCTTCTAATGCTTGGCGAGGAGTTAGATCATCAGGATCAACATTCGCTAGCGCTTGCTCTACTTCACTCGGTTCTGGGATCAGGCTCAGTTGGTTTGCGATATCGACACCGCTTGGCTTCGATGTTGGCGACTCCATACTTAACGCTTCTAACTGAGTCAGCTTCGCACGAGCATTCTTGATCACTGCTTTCGGTACGCCAGCTAAACCTGCAACCGCTAGACCATAAGATTTACTTGCAGCACCTTCTTGAACTGCGTGCATAAAGGCAATGCTATCACCATGCTCAACCGCATCTAAGTGTACGTTTGCTAAAGTTGGAAGTTGGTTAGGTAGTTCAGTTAGCTCAAAGTAGTGCGTTGCAAACAGTGTCATCGCATTGATTTGATTGGCTAGCCACTCTGCACTTGCCCAAGCCAGAGACAGGCCATCGTAAGTACTGGTACCACGACCGATTTCATCCATTAGCACAAGGCTGTTTGGTGTTGCATTGTGCAGGATATTTGCGGTTTCTGTCATCTCAACCATGAAGGTTGAACGGCCAGAAGCCAAATCATCGGATGCGCCAATACGCGTAAAGATACGGTCGATAGAGCCGATGGTTGCGCTTTCTGCAGGAACATAACAACCGATATGAGCCATCAATGCGATGAGTGCCGTTTGGCGCATGTAGGTCGATTTACCACCCATGTTGGGACCCGTGATGATCAGCATCTTACGTTGATCATTCAGGTCGATAGGGTTAGCAATGAAAGGTTCGTCCATCACTTGTTCAACAACAGGGTGACGACCGGCCTGAATTTGTACGCCAGCAGACTCTGTCATGGTTGGACGACAGTAATCAAGGGTATCTGCACGCTCAGCCAAGTTCTGTAGAACATCAAGCTGAGATACTGAAGAGGCGATATTTTGTAGGCGCTCTAGATACGGCAGTAGTAAGTCAAACAACTCTTCCCACAGCTGTTTCTCGATAGCGAGTGCTTTCGACTTAGAGTTAAGTACTTTGTCTTCGTGCTCTTTTAGCTCAGGAATGATGTAACGCTCAGCATTTTTCAGCGTTTGACGACGAACATAGTGTGGCGGCACAAGATGGCTTTGCCCACGGCTTACTTGAATGAAGAAACCATGTACGTTGTTGTAGCCAACTTTTAGCGTGTCGATGCCATGACGTTCACGCTCTTCTTGCTCAAGCTTATCAAGAAATTCAGTTGCGCCTGCTGCAAGGTCGCGCCATTCGTCTAACTCGGCATTGTAGCCTTCTGCAATCACACCACCGTCACGGATAACCACCGGTGGGTTCTCTTTGATTGCACGTTCAAGCAGCTCAGAAACCTCATCCACAGGAGAAGCATATTGAGCAAGTTGAGTTAGGTATGGGTGCTTCAGTTGCGTCAGTGTTTCAGCAAGCTCTGGCAAATATTCCATTGCTTGACGAAGACGCGCCATATCGCGAGGGCGAGCAGAGCGAAGTGCTAATCGAGCGAGAATACGTTCGATATCACCAATCTGTTTTAAGGTTGGCTGTAGTTCTGTGAATAGAGCCAAATCTTTCATTTCACCAATTGCATCTAAGCGCTGATCGAGTGCAGATATATTGCGCATTGGTTGATGTAACCAACGCTTAAGCATACGGCTACCCATTGCTGTCGCAGTGTGATCAAGTACTTCGGCAAGGGTGTTATCAGTACCACCCCCAAGATTTTGCGTGATCTCCAAATTACGACGAGTTGCAGCATCAAGGATCACCGAGTGATCTTGTTTATCCATCGTGAGTGAACGGATATGAGGGAGGGCAGTACGTTGGGTATCTTTCACGTATTGGATCAAACAACCAGCCGCACATAGACCCAGTTTCGCGCTTTCTACGCCAAAGCCAACCAGATCGCGAGTACCAAACTGCTTATTCAATTGCTGCTTAGCGGTGTCTAATTCAAATTCCCATACAGGGCGGCGGCGGTTGCCATTACGGCTTGCCATTAAATCGACGGGTTCGAAATCTTCAGGGAACAGCAGCTCACGCGGAGAGGTTCTTTGTAGCTCAGCGGCCATCGCTTCTTCTGTTTCTGGCTCGCAAAGTTGGAATCGGCCAGAGGTAATATCAAGTGTCGCATAACCGAATTTACCGTTGTGGTGATAAATGGCTGCAATTAGGTTATCAACGCGTTCAGAAAGCAAGGCTTCGTCGGTTACGGTACCCGGTGTCACGATACGCACTACTGCGCGCTCAACAGGGCCTTTTGAAAGAGCTGGATTACCAATCTGTTCACAAATTGCTACGGACTCACCAAGTTGCACTAACTTTGCAAGGTATCCTTCAACCGCATGGTATGGAACACCTGCCATCGGAATCGGTTCACCATTTGATGAGCCACGCTTAGTCAGTGAAATATCGAGGAGTTGAGAGGCTTTTTTAGCGTCATCGTAGAAAAGCTCGTAGAAATCGCCCATGCGGTAGAACAGCAGAATTTCTGGGTTTTCTGCTTTCAGTTTTAGATACTGCTGCATCATGGGAGTATGTTTTTGATCGGCTTTCACAGTTAACTTCTTTCGTTTATTTCTATTGCGGCTTAGGATACGTGAAAGCGTTTCGTGCGAAAAGCGGCTGATGCGAAAAGATGCGAATCCAAATGATATGACAGTAAATAAAGGGAAGCAGATGATGCAGATGACTCAAGACCTTAGTGAGCAGCTTGGACATTTACTCGCTAAACACAAACACGTGTTAGTGACGGCTGAATCTTGCACTGGCGGAGGTGTCGCGAGTGCAGTCACCGATATTGCGGGCAGCTCTGGATGGTTTGATCGCGCTTTTGTTACGTACAGCAATGAAGCCAAACAAGAGATGATCGGTGTACAGCTTAAAACCTTAATGGAGTTCGGCGCCGTGAGTGAGCCTGTCGTAATAGAAATGGCGAGCGGGGCATTGCAACATTCAAACGGGACGATCTCTGTATCAATCAGTGGCATCGCTGGCCCAGGTGGCGCGACCGAAGATAAGCCTGTTGGTACAGTATGCTTCGCGTGGAAAGCGCTAAATGGCTGGGATAAAGTAGAAACGCATGTATTTACAGGCGACAGATCACAAGTACGCCAACAAGCCACGCACCATGCCCTGCAAGTTATTTATGATTACCTATCAATGGAAGGTAAGTAACATTTGTACAAATTATTTTCATACAGGTATAGACACTGTATGAATCAACAGTATAATGAAAGCCAATTAGTCACCCCTATGTGGGTTAGAAATAGATTCTAGATCGCTTGTTGAGACAACCGATTATGTGGAGATAGAAATGGACGAGAATAAACAAAAAGCGTTAGCCGCAGCCCTTGGTCAGATTGAAAAGCAATTTGGTAAAGGTTCTATCATGCGTCTTGGTGATAACCGCACAATGGACGTAGAAACTATTTCTACAGGTTCTCTATCTCTAGATATCGCACTAGGTGCTGGTGGCCTACCGATGGGACGTATCGTAGAAGTTTACGGTCCAGAATCATCAGGTAAAACAACGCTAACGCTTGAGCTTATTGCTGCAGCACAGAAAGTGGGAAAGACGTGTGCATTCGTTGATGCGGAGCACGCACTAGACCCTATCTACGCTCAAAAGCTTGGTGTTGATATCGATGCACTTCTTGTTTCTCAACCAGATACTGGTGAGCAAGCGCTGGAAATCTGTGATGCACTGGCTCGTTCAGGTGCAATCGACGTTCTTGTTATTGACTCAGTAGCAGCCCTAACACCAAAAGCAGAAATCGAAGGCGAAATGGGCGACAGCCACATGGGTCTTCAGGCTCGTATGCTTTCTCAAGCAATGCGTAAGCTGACGGGTAACCTTAAGCAGTCTAACTGTATGGCTATCTTCATTAACCAAATTCGTATGAAAATTGGTGTGATGTTCGGTAATCCCGAAACAACAACAGGTGGTAACGCACTTAAGTTCTACGCATCTGTTCGTCTTGATATTCGCCGTACTGGTGCGATTAAAGATGGTGATGAAGTTGTTGGTAACGAAACTCGTATCAAGGTCGTTAAGAACAAGATTGCTGCACCATTCAAACAAGCTGAGACTCAAATCCTTTACGGTAAAGGCTTCAACCGCGAAGGTGAGCTTATCGACTTAGGTGTTAAGAATAAGCTAGTAGAAAAAGCAGGCGCTTGGTACAGCTACAAAGGCGATAAGATCGGCCAAGGTAAAGCTAACGCTGGTAAATACCTACGTGAAAACCCAGAAGTTGCTCTAGAGATCGATACTAAACTTCGTGAGTTACTACTGACTCCTGCTGTTCTTGAAGAGAAAGACGTAGAGAAAGAAGAAGAAAACGAAGAGCTATAAGCTCACGTTTTATAGAGTGGATGTTTGAAAGAAGCATCCGCTTTGAAAGAATTTAAAGCCTCGCATATTTTATGCGGGGCTTTTTTATTGGATCTGCTCCGTCGAGCATGTCTTTGGTCAAATCTCTCTCGTTGACTGAGTTTCTTCGGTACTAGGTCGTCAATTTAGTTCTGCTTTTCCACGGCAAGATATAGTGGAATATTCTTCATTTTATCGAATTCCCACTAAAATCCTGCCCAAGGGTGTCTTTTCTACAAGAAAACTAGTCGAAGCCTTAACCATGATCTACAATACGGCAAAATTCTAACTCGACTATTTTCAGGAAGAGCTGCATGTACATGAGCACTGATGAGGTTCGCAACGCGTTCCTTAAGTTCTTTGAGAGCAAAGAACACCAAATCGTAGACAGTTCATCGTTAGTTCCACATAACGATCCAACCCTGCTATTCACTAACGCAGGTATGAACCAATTCAAAGATTGCTTCTTAGGCGCCGAAAAGCGTGCCTACACTCGAGCAACTACGGCTCAGCGTTGTGTACGTGCGGGTGGTAAACACAATGACCTTGAAAACGTAGGTTTTACGGCTCGTCACCACACGTTCTTCGAAATGCTAGGCAACTTCAGCTTTGGCGACTACTTCAAAGAAGAAGCGATTGGATTTGCTTGGGAATTCCTGACTGAAACTCTTCAACTGCCAAAAGATCGTCTACTGGTAACGGTATACGAGACAGATGATGAAGCATTCGATATCTGGAACAAGAAAGTAGGTGTTCCTGCTGACCGTATCGTTCGCATTGGCGACAAAGAAGGCGGTAAACAGTTCGAGTCTGATAACTTCTGGACGATGGGTGACACAGGTCCTTGTGGTCCATGTACTGAAATCTTCTACGATCACGGTGAGCACATCTGGGGCGGCCGTCCTGGTACACCTGAAGAAGATGGTGACCGTTTCATCGAGATCTGGAACAACGTATTCATGCAGTTCAACCGTCACGCTGACGGCACAATGGAACCGCTACCTAAGCCTGCTGTAGATACAGGTATGGGTATTGAGCGTATTTCTGCAATCATGCAGGGCGTTCACTCTAACTACGAAATTGATGTATTCCAAAAGCTAATCAAAGCGACTGCGGAAGTTGTTGGTCATGACGATCTATCTAACCAATCGCTACGCGTTATTGCTGACCACATCCGTTCTTGTTCATTCCTAATTGCTGACGGTGTTATGCCTTCAAACGAAGGTCGTGGCTACGTTCTACGTCGTATCATCCGTCGTGCAGTTCGTCACGGTAACAAGCTTGGCGCACAAGGCGTGTTCTTCCACAAACTTGTGGGCGTACTGGCTGAAGTGATGGGCTCTGCGGCAGATGAACTTAAGAAACAGCAAGAGTTGGTTGAAAAAGTACTTCGCATTGAGGAAGAGAACTTTGGTCGTACGCTAGAGCGCGGCATGGTTATTCTTAATGACGCACTAGATGCACTTGAAGGCAAAGAGCTTGACGGCGAAACAGTTTTCAAACTTTACGATACATACGGCTTCCCAGCTGACCTTACTAACGATGTAGCTCGCGAACGCGATTTTACTATCGATGAAGAAGGCTTTGAGAAGGCGATGGAAGCACAGCGTAAGCGTGCACGTGAAGCAGGCCAATTCGGCACGGATTACAACGCGACAATCAAAGTAGACACCAACACTGAGTTCTGTGGTTACACAGCAACTGAAGGTGCTGGTGAAATCTCTGCGCTATTCGTTGACGGCGAAGAGGTTGCTTCACTATCGGCTGGCGACAAAGCAATCATCATCCTTGAAGAGACACCATTCTACGCTGAGTCAGGCGGTCAATGTGGTGATGCTGGTACACTAAAAACAGCGTCGGGTCTTTTCAAAGTACAAGACACTCAGAAGCTAGGTAACGCATTTGCGCACCACGGTGAGCTAGTTGAAGGTGTATTTGCTAAGGGCGATAAAGTAGAAGCAACGGTTGACGCTGAGCGTCGAGCTGCTATCTCACTAAACCACTCTGCCACTCACTTACTTCACTCTGCATTGCGCGAAGTGCTAGGTGAGCACGTTGCTCAGAAAGGTTCTTTAGTTAAGCCAGACAACCTACGTTTTGACTTCTCTAACCTTGAAGCGGTAACACCAGCACAGATTAAAGAAGTAGAGCGTCTAGTTAACGCACAAGTTCGTAAGAACCATGTGATTGAAACGAACATCATGGACATCGAGTCAGCGAAAGAAAAAGGTGCAATGGCACTGTTTGGCGAGAAGTACGATGATGAAGTTCGCGTTCTATCTATGGGCGACTTCTCTACTGAACTTTGTGGTGGTATCCACGCTTCAAACACAGGTGATATCGGCCTATTCAAGATCACTTCTGAAGGTGGTATTGCTGCGGGTATTCGTCGTATTGAAGCGGTAACAGGTGAAGCTGCACTAGATGCAGTAGAAGCTCAAGCTAACGCTTACGAAGAGAAACTGGCTGAATCAGCTAAGAAAGCGAAATCGCTAGAGAAAGAAATCCAACTGCTTAAAGAAAAGATGGCTGCTGCAGAAAGCGCAAACATCATGGGCAAAGTAGAAGACATCTCTGGTACTAAAGTTTTGGTTGCTGCAATTGAAGGCGCAGACAACAAGAACCTACGTACTATGGTTGATAACGCTAAAAACCAAGTAGGTAGCGGCATCATCCTGATCGCGAACGTAGCAGACGGTAAAGTTGGCTTGATTGCTGGTGTAACCAAAGACCTAATCGGCAAAGTAAAAGCGGGTGATCTCGTCAAGATGGTTGCTGAGCAAGTTGGCGGTAAAGGCGGCGGTCGTCCAGATATGGCTCAAGCGGGCGGTACAGACGTTGCAGCACTGCCAGAAGCGCTTAAATCTGTGCGTACTTGGCTAGAAGAGCGTCTTTAAGCTTAAGTAATTGATACAAAGATGCCCAATCAGTTGATTGGGCATCTTTTATTTTGCCTATTGGAAGTGTGTTTAAACAAGGTTTGATTGAGATTAACCAAGAAGTCTAATGGTGGCGTTAGACTCCTTGGTTAATTTTTTATTGCTTCGCCCTGACGCGGAGTATGTGTTTTTTTGTCATATATAGACATTGGTCTTGGGAAGGTGAGGACGGGTGAAAATGCCTCTTATCGTGCAGAAATTTGGTGGAACGTCGGTGGGTTCAATTGAACGAATCCATCATGTAGCAGAAAAAATCATTGAAGCGAAAAATGAAGGGAACCAGGTCGTGGTTGTCGTTTCTGCTATGTCTGGTGAAACAAATCGGTTAGTTAATTTAGCCACGCAAGTTGATAGCGTACCAAACGCTAGAGAACTGGATGTGTTGTTAACGGCTGGCGAGCAAGTTTCCATGGCCTTGTTAGCAATGACGTTACACAAGTTAGGTTATGAAGCGACATCGATGACTGGCTATCAAGCCAAGATACACACGGATTCTAATCATAATAATGCAGCGATTGAGCGTATTGATACTGCTCCGATTCAAGCTCTGCTAGATGACAACCAGATTGTTATTGTTGCAGGCTTTCAAGGATTCAATGCGAAAGGTGATATCACGACATTAGGCCGCGGTGGTTCAGATACTACAGCGGTCGCGCTTGCAGGTGCCTTGCAGGCGAAAGAATGCCAGATCTATACTGATGTAGATGGTGTTTACTCTTGTGACCCTAGAGTCGTAAAACAATCTCAGAAATTAGATACTTTAGACTTTCCTTCTATGGAAGAGATGGCTCGCCGAGGCGCTAAGGTATTGCACCTTCCTTGTGTTCAGTATGCATGGCAGCACAACGTGCCATTGCGAGTGCTTTCAAGCTTTGAACAAGGCGAGGGCACATTGATCGCGGGTAATCAGTGTTTGAATGATATTGCTGGCATCGCCATCCAAAGAGATATGGTGCGTATCGAGTGTTTGAATGAAGATTTACCGTCTTTCATTTCACATTGCCAACTGTTGGGGATCGAAGTCTGTAGTGTGATCGAGGAAACAGAACGGGCAGCACTCATTATTAAACAAGACATAAGTGCCAAATTAAAACTAGTTTTTGCTGAGAAAATCCGTAATAGTGAACAGGTTAGTTTGTTAACTGTGGTAGGAAGCCGAACACAAGAAATTGTGGTCAGTTCACATGGATTGTTGTCTGAAGGCGAAATTGATGTACAGCATCACTTATTGCAGCAGCAGTCTTTAACTTTGGTGATATCACCAACGCAAGTCGATATGGCTGCTAACATATTACACAATGCATACATCGTAGCGCGTGAAGCACAGGGTTATCCTAAAAAAGAAGTGCATTTTGGTTAAATAAACTCAATCGATAGTTTACGAAAATATAACTTTTGTTGGATAATGCTCTCGTAGCTAGATAAATTTAGAGATTACTCAAGGAGCAAAGAATGCTAATTTTGACTCGCCGCGTTGGCGAAACACTGATGATTGGTGATGAAGTAACAGTTACTGTACTAGGCGTTAAAGGTAACCAAGTACGTATCGGTGTTAACGCACCTAAAGAAGTATCTGTTCACCGTGAAGAGATCTACATGCGCATTCAAGCTGAAAAAGGTAATGGTAACGTTGCATCTGGCAACTACTAATACTTTTGCGTAGAGAAGAGGCTAGCATTGTTGCTAGCCTTTTTTGATCTTGGGGAACCGAAACACTGATTGGGACATAGATGGGTTGGATAACGGATCGGTCTCAAAGTGGTGAAGTGAATGCTTTGTGATGCTGCGAGATACAGACAAGGTTGAACAGAACTGTTGCTCTGTATTTTGTTTGGCAAAACTCAAGATTTATTCGCTTCCCCTATGGCGAAAATACGCATCCCGTAGTATTGTGCCATCAGCGGTAGCACTTGCTGCTGGAGAAATTAGATAATTGTTTTCGGCTGTTTATTATTGCCAATCTTTCACCTTAATTTTTAAGGGAAAAAGCGCGATTTGAATCTTATAAGTTCAATTTGCAAGCGCTTTGATTAAATAGCAAACGGTTGAGTGTTTTTGTCCAATTTTTTTCAATAAAGTGTTTGACATATTTTCGGTAAAACGTAATATGTGCCTCCGCAAGACGGTGAGGTGGCCGAGAGGCCGAAGGCGCTCCCCTGCTAAGGGAGTATGTGGTTTGTAGCTGCATCGAGGGTTCGAATCCCTCCCTCACCGCCATTTCTTGCGAGTCTAAAATTAGCAATTTAGACAATGTAAATGTGCGTCCTTAGCTCAGCTGGATAGAGTACCTGGCTACGAACCAGGCGGTCGGAGGTTCGAATCCTCCAGGACGCGCCATTCTCTCTTCTCTTACTTGTAAGTGATTTGAGAATAATGAATTAGGTGAGGTGGCCGAGTGGCCGAAGGCGCTCCCCTGCTAAGGGAGTATGTGGTTTGTAGCTGCATCGAGGGTTCGAATCCCTCCCTCACCGCCATTCATTACAGGCCGATGGCCTTTTTTTTTCTTCGTAGCAAGAAGAATGTGATATATTTCACAACTTCATTCTTAATGAATGAACACCGTGCGTCCTTAGCTCAGCTGGATAGAGTACCTGGCTACGAACCAGGCGGTCGGAGGTTCGAATCCTCCAGGACGCGCCACTATTTAAGGGTTTATTTCTTTTAAGAATGAAAGTCCTTGTATTGACTAAGTTGATACTAAAACCGTGCGCTCTTAGCTCAGCTGGATAGAGTACCTGGCTACGAACCAGGCGGTCGGAGGTTCGAATCCTCCAGAGCGCGCCACTATTTAGGGTTTAGTTCTTATAAGAATGTGAATCCTGATATTGATAAATCGTTCGTCGAGAATTAATATCAAAAACCGTGCGTCCTTAGCTCAGCTGGATAGAGTACCTGGCTACGAACCAGGCGGTCGGAGGTTCGAATCCTCCAGGACGCGCCACTATTTAGGGCTTCTTTCTTATAAGAACAGAAATCCTTGTATTGAGTTGTTGTTTACAACGAATTGATACTAAAACCGTGCGCTCTTAGCTCAGCTGGATAGAGTACCTGGCTACGAACCAGGCGGTCGGAGGTTCGAATCCTCCAGAGCGCGCCACTATTTAGGGTTTCTTTTATGAACCCCTGATATTGGGAATACCGATATCGAAAACTGCGCGTCCTTAGCTCAGCTGGATAGAGTACCTGGCTACGAACCAGGCGGTCGGAGGTTCGAATCCTCCAGGACGCGCCACTCTTTAGGGTTTCCTTGTGAACTCCTGATATTGGAAATACTGATATCGAAAACCGTGCGTCCTTAGCTCAGCTGGATAGAGTACCTGGCTACGAACCAGGCGGTCGGAGGTTCGAATCCTCCAGGACGCGCCACTATTTAGGGCTTTTTTCTTATAAGAATGAAATCCTTATATTGATCTCTTGTTAGTAACAATGAATTGATATTAAAACCGTGCGCTCTTAGCTCAGCTGGATAGAGTACCTGGCTACGAACCAGGCGGTCGGAGGTTCGAATCCTCCAGAGCGCGCCACATTATTAGAAAAAGCCTCGTTTATACGAGGCTTTTTTTATGTCTGCTGCAAATTTGTTGCGACAATGTTAAATTTGTTAGTTGTTTAACTTGTTGTATTTAAAGTAGTTCTTGATTGCTGCTTTGTTATTCCACCTTTCTCATATCAATTCCCAGAAAAGCCCCGTTTAAGTCACAGTTTAAATATCTAAAAATGACGTATTTGACAGATTTATGTGATCTGATAGGCGAATAATTAACCTTATGTGTGCGTTATCCGTAACAGAACCTTAAACAAAATTGACAAACTTTTACCAATCGAGATAATCCATGGGTCGGGATCACTATTCGCTGAAATCCTGTACGTATGTCAGGATGACGAAGAAAGGAAGCAACATGACTAATATTGGAAGCCTGCTAGGAGATGCGGCGACTCTAATGATAACGGGGATGTCCGTTGTCTTTATTTTTCTAACTATTCTAGTTTACCTCGTTCGGTTGATGTCAAAACTGGTACCAGAAGAAGTACCAGAGCCGATCGCAGCACCTAAAAAAATTCAAAAATCACAATCAAACCCTTCAGCTGTTAGTCCACAGGTAGTGGCAGCAATTTCGGCCGCGGTTCATCAATACCGTGCGTCTACTGCTAAGTAGCATTTAAAGGATTAAAAAGGAGTTTATGAGCATGTCTAAACCACTAGCTATCACAGATGTGGTACTTCGTGACGCGCACCAGTCACTATTTGCTACTCGTATGCGTATCGAAGATATGCTGCCAATTGCGGCAGAACTGGATAAAGTCGGTTACTGGTCACTTGAGACTTGGGGCGGCGCGACGTTTGATTCGTGTATCCGTTTTCTTGGCGAGGATCCATGGGAGCGTTTGCGTGAGCTGAAAAAAGCGATGCCAAACACACCAATGCAGATGCTACTGCGTGGTCAAAACCTATTGGGCTACCGTCACTACGCGGATGATGTAGTAGAAAAATTTGTTGAACGTGCCCATAAAAACGGCATGGACGTATTCCGTATCTTTGATGCGATGAATGACGTGCGTAACTTTGAAAAAGCAGTGAAAGCAACGATCGACGTTGGTGGCCACGCTCAAGGTACGTTGTCTTACACAACCAGTCCGGTCCACAATTCAGATACTTGGGTTGATTTGGCTAAGCGCCTAGAGGACCTAGGTTGTCACTCACTATGTATCAAAGATATGTCAGGTTTATTAAAGCCGTATGAAGCAGAAGAGCTGATTACACGTATCAAAGCATCGTGTGACGTTCCTCTAGCACTGCATAGCCACGCGACAACTGGTCTATCGACTGCAACAGCGGTTAAAGCCGTTGAAGCGGGTATCGACATTCTAGATACCGCTATTTCTTCAATGAGCTGCACTTACGGTCATACGCCAACCGAAACGGTTGTTGCGATGTTAGAAGGTACAGAGCGAGACACGAATCTTAAACTAGACCAAATCGAACCCATCGCGGCTTACTTCCGTGATGTACGTAAAAAGTACGCGAAATGGGAAGGTCAGCTAAAAGGTGTCGATTCTCGCATCTTAATCGCTCAAGTTCCTGGCGGAATGTTAACTAACATGGAAGGCCAGCTTAAAGAGCAAGGCGCCGCCGATCGCATGGATGAAGTTCTAGAAGAGATCCCACGCGTACGTAAAGAGCTTGGTTACATTCCTTTAGTAACACCAACTTCTCAGATTGTCGGTACTCAAGCGGTTATTAACGTCTTAACGGGCGAACGCTATAAGAGCATCACGAAAGAGACTGCTGGTCTACTGAAAGGTGAATACGGTCAAGCTCCTGCTGAAGTGGATGCTGAACTGCAAGCGAAAGTTCTAGACGGTGCAGAGCCGATTACTTGTCGTCCTGCTGATTTACTTAAGTCTGAAATGGATACGTTAACGACGGATCTGTTAGAGAAAGCGAAATCAGAGGGTATCTCTCTAGCTGAAGATACGGTTGATGATGTACTGACTTACGCGCTCTTCCCACAAGTGGGTCTTAAGTTCCTTAAGAACCGTCGTAATCCTGAAGCATTTGAACCTGCACCAACGCTAGAAGTTGCGGCTCCAGTTGCTGCAGCTCCTGTACAAGCTTCTGGTGGTATTGAAAGCTACAGCGTGAAGGTTGATGGTCAAGTTTACGATGTTGAAGTTGGCCCACAAGGTGAACTGACATCGGTGGCGCCATCTGCAAAACCTGCTCAGGCTGCACCAGTAGCAGCGTCTGACGCTGAAGCGGTTCCAGCTCCATTGGCGGGTAACATCTTTAAAGTAAACGTTCAGGCGGGTACTGAGGTTTCTGAAGGCGACGTTCTACTAATCCTAGAAGCGATGAAGATGGAAACGGAAGTTCGTGCTGCTCGTGGTGGTATCGTTCAAGAATTGAATGTTAAAGAAGGCGATGCAGTTACTGTAGGCGCTCCACTACTAAGCTTAGCGTAAGGGAGTACCATGGAAGGATTGATGACCTTATGGTCTGAAACAGGGATTGCGAACTTTGAGTTCGGCCAGATCTGTATGATGCTGGTTGGTTGCTTACTGTTGTTTTTGGCAATTCGTAAAGGATTTGAACCGTTACTTCTACTGCCTATTGGTTTTGGTGCTGTATTAGCAAACATTCCAAATGCTGGGTTTACTGATCCAGGTGGTTTGCTCTACTACGTCTACTACATTGGTATTGAGACAGGTATTTTCCCACTGCTGATCTTTATGGGTGTTGGTGCGATGACGGACTTCGGTGCGTTGATTGCGAACCCTAAAACGTTGTGGCTAGGGGCTGCGGCTCAGTTTGGTATCTTCGCGACGCTATTTGGCGCGATCTTGCTGAACTACGTTCCAGGAATGGAGTTCTCGATGGCCGATGCTTCGTCAATTGCGATCATTGGTGGTGCCGATGGCCCAACTGCGATCTTCTTGGCGAGTAAGTTATCTCCGGACCTTTTAGGTGCCATTGCAGTAGCGGCTTATAGCTACATGGCTTTGGTTCCTATCATTCAGCCACCAATCATGAAAGCGTTAACGTCTCCTGAAGAGCGCAAAATTAAGATGGCTCAACTTCGTCACGTTAGCAAAGCCGAGAAGATTCTTTTCCCGCTTGCTGTACTACTGATGACGATTTTGTTCCTACCTTCAGCAACACCTCTAGTTGGTATGTTCTGTTTGGGTAACTTAATGCGTGAAGCGGGTGTGGTTGATCGCCTTTCAAAAACAGCTCAAAACGAACTGATTAACGTTGTAACTATTTTCCTAGGTCTAGGGGTTGGTTCTAAGCTTCAAGCGGATACGTTCTTGAACTTAGAAACACTGGGTATTCTAGGTTTAGGTGCGGTCGCGTTCAGTATCGGTACGGCGGGTGGTGTATTGATGGCTAAGGTGTTGAACCGATTCTCGAAAGAGGACATCAACCCACTGATTGGCGCAGCTGGCGTATCGGCGGTTCCAATGGCGGCACGTGTTGTGAACAAGGTTGGTCTTGAGGCAAACCCTCAGAACTTCTTATTGATGCATGCAATGGGTCCGAACGTAGCCGGTGTACTTGGTAGTGCGGTTGCGGCGGGCATTCTATTAGCTCTCGTGGGCTAGTGGATTTGCTGGGTCATGTATCGTTACGTTAATTGGTCGTCAATTTACGAATGAGCGGTTAACTTAGCCTTATTAAATGGTTTATAGTCAAAGGGATGCTTTCGCATCCCTTTCTTTTTATTAATTAAGGTGCTTGCTCACTAGGGCTTTTATCAATCAAGGAAATGTGGAAATGGAAAATAAACAGATTGCGATTACTCAATTCGGCGGCGTCGAAAACCTAAGTATTCAAACCAGTGCGATCCCTGAGCCTAAGGCTGGAGAAGTGGTGGTTAAAGTTTCCTTTTCAGGCATTAATCCGATTGATGTCAAAACCCGAGCGGGCCTTGGTTGGGCGGCAGCACAAAACAAAGATAACCTACCTTGGGTACCTGGCTACGATATTTCAGGGCAAATTGTCTCGCTAGGCGAACAGGCTGAACGCTTTACTGTTGGTGATAACGTAGCTGGCTTTATTGGTTTTCCACTGCAAGGTGGCGGTTACAGCCAATATGTGTGTGTTCCAGAAGCTGCATTAAGTATGGTTCCTGATTCTGTCACTCTAGAAGCGGCAGCTGCATTACCACTCGCGAGTCAAACAGCGGCACAAGCGCTCAACAAAGCCGAAGTGAAAGAAGGCGACCGCGTGCTTATCTTGGCGGGCGCGGGCGGCGTTGGTCACCTTGCGGTTCAAATTGCAGTGGCAGCAAAAGCAGAGGTTTACACAACCTGCAGCGAAGCCAACCTTGATTACCTTGCGACGCTAGGTGCTCACGCGATTAACTATAAGTTTGCACCAGCATCAGAAAGAGTATCTGATGTCGATGTGTTGATTGACTTGGTCGGCGGCGATACCGCGCTTGATGCATTGAAGTGCCTAAAAGATGACGCGCGAGTCGTGACTGTGCCGACTCTATCTGCAGAACTTATCTGCGAAAAAGCCACACTATTAGGTTTTACTGCATCAGGCATGCTGGTTGAACCAAGCCCTGAGCAAATGGACACTATGCTTTACATGGTCAGTGTCGGATTACTCAAAACAGAAATTCAAGGTATCTACCAGTTAGACGAGGCGCAGTCGGCGCACCTGCAGGTTGAAACCGGACACACCAGAGGCAAGGTGCTACTTAAAATGCAAGAAAGTTGATAGGCAGTGTTAGAATTTTTTAACTCCCTTTTTGAAAATATCGCGCTGTGGTTCTCGGACTCGGCGCTATGGGTACTCTTCATTAGTGGCTTCTTGAGTGCCACGTTACTCCCCGGTGGTTCAGAAGCTAGCCTTGTGGCTGCATTGAGCTTAGATCAGTTTTCAACCTCATCGATCATTCTAGTGGCGACATTAGGCAATACCTTAGGCGGCCTGACTAACTATTGGATTGGTTTGTGGTTGCCTAATCGAACTCAATCTGAAAAGCATGGTCATAAGGCTATGGCTTGGCTGAGTCGCTATGGCTACTGGACACTGTTATTTAGTTGGTTACCGATCATTGGTGACCCTTTGTGTCTCGCTGCGGGTTGGCTAAGAATGAAATTCATCCCTAGCGTTATTTTGATAGCGATTGGCAAAGCCGCTCGCTATAGCTTACTTGCTGCTATCTACTTCGGTTTTTTCTAAGGAGAACCTATGAAAAAGGTTTTACTTGGTACATTTTCTCTTATCGCCATTGCTGGCTGTTCTTACAATGTACCTAGCTCAACGCCCTTCTTTTCCTCGTTACCTGAAGGTGTCACTCTGTTAGAAGAGGTTAAGCCCTCTAAAGATAAAGTAGTGATTCCTTACACCAAGTATCAGCTTGAAAACGGTCTGACAGTTATTCTTTCCCCTGATGATTCCGATCCGTTGGTGCATGTTGATGTAACTTATCACGTCGGTTCAGCACGTGAAGAGATAGGCAAGTCGGGATTTGCTCACTTCTTTGAGCACATGATGTTCCAGGGTTCAGAGAACGTTGGTGACCAACAGCACTTTAAGATCATTACCGAAGCGGGTGGCTCGTTAAACGGCACGACCAACCGTGACCGCACCAACTATTTTGAAACTGTTCCTTCTAACCAACTTGAGAAAATGTTGTGGTTAGAATCAGACCGAATGGGCTTCTTGTTGGATGCTGTTTCTCAGAAGAAATTTGAGGTTCAAAGAGGCACGGTCAAGAACGAGCGAGCGCAGAGCTACGAAAATCGTCCTTACGGCTTGATGTGGGAACGCATGGGCGAAGCGCTTTACCCTGAAGGTCACCCTTACTCTTGGCAACCAATCGGCTATGTTGAAGATCTTGACCGTGTTGACGTGAATGATCTTAAAGCGTTCTTCCTGCGTTGGTACGGCCCAAACAATGCCGTGTTAACGATTGGTGGTGATATCGACGTTGATGATACGCTAGAATGGGTTAACAAGTACTTTGGTCCAATTCCTCAAGGCCCTGAAGTGAAGGCGGCAGAGAAGCAACCTGCTGTTCTAAAAGAAGATAAGTACATCACCTTAGAAGACAATATTCGTCAGCCGATGGTGCTTGTGGGTTGGCCAACAACGTATCGCGGCGAAGAGACGCAAGCTTCACTGAATGCATTGTCTAACGTGTTAGGTTCAGGTACCAACAGTTATCTATATCAAAACCTAGTAAAAACGCAGAAGGCAGTCAGCGCTGGATCTTTCCATGATTGTGCTGAGCTTGCTTGTACCATGTACGTGTATGCAATGGGCAACTCAGGTGAAAAAGGCGATTTGACGGTTCTTAATAAAGAGCTGATGGATACCCTAGAGCAATTCTCGAAAGAGGGCGTTGAGCAAGCGCGTTTAGACCAGATCACCGGCATGGCAGAAGCGAATGCCGTTTTCGCATTGCAAAGTGTTAAAGGTAAGGTGTCGCAACTCGCGTCGAACCAAACCTTCTATGGTCAGCCTGATCGCATTGAATCACAACTCGATCAAATCCGAGCGGTGACGCCTGAGAGCGTGAGCAAGGCATACCAAGATTTCATCGAAGGTAAGCACAAGGTTACCTTGAGTGTGGTTCCTAAGAAAAAGCTCGATTTGGCGGTTCGTGAAGCGACCTTTACCACGCCACCACGTACGTTGCCGGAATACAGCAAGGTGACGGAAGATCAACTGGATTTCAGAAAGGCACCGGATACCTTTGATCGCAGTGTGATGCCAGAAGTGAACTTTGGTGTTGAGGCGACCATGCCTGAGTTGTACCGCATGCACTTTGCAAATGGCACTGACTTAATTGGTACCGTGACCAGTGAAACGCCGACAGTACAGCTGCAAATTCAATTGCCTGCAGGCGAACGCTATGTTCGCAAAGGGCAAGAAGGCCTAGCGAACCTAACGGCTTCGATGATGGAAGAAGGCTCAACTAAACGAACCGTTGAAGAGTTACAAGCGACCTTAGATAAACTTGGTAGCAGCGTGAGCATTAGTGCGGGCAGCTACACCACAGATATTTCAGTCTCGACGCTAGAGAAAAACTTGCCTCAAACCTTAGCGATTGTGCAAGAGGTTCTATTCGAGCCTAAGTTCGATGAGCAAGATTTTGAGCGCGTTAAGAAACAGATGCTAGAAGGCGTTGTGTATCAGCATCAGCAGCCAAGCTGGATGGCTTCTCAAGCAACCCGTGAAGTGCTGTTTGGTGACACTGTTTTTGCTCGTGCAAGTGATGGTACTAAGGAATCTCTATCGAAATTGACCTTAGACGATGTGAAAAAATTCTATGCGCAACATTACACACCAGAAGGTGCCAATATTGTTGTGGTGGGAGACATCTCGAAGAAAGAGGTAGGGAAACAGCTACAATTCTTTGAAGAGTGGCAAGGCGATGCGGCACCATTAACGCGTCCACAGATCGTTAAAGAGCTTTCTGGTCAGCACCTGTACTTAGTTGATAAACCGGGTGCGCCGCAAAGCATTGTTCGCTTGGTTCGTAAGGGCCTGCCGTTTGATGCGACGGGCGAATTGTATTTGAGCCAGTTAGCTAACTTTAACTTAGCGGGCAACTTCAATAGCCGTATCAACCAGAACCTACGTGAAGACAAAGCCTACACTTACGGTGCAAGCGGTTACTTCGCAAGTACTCGTGAAACTGGCGCAGTGGTATTTAGCGCGCAGGTAAGGGCGAATGCGACGGTTCCATCGATTCAAGAGTTTATTAATGAGCTGAATGAGTTTAGCCAAAGTGGATTAACTGACGAAGAGGTGAAATTTATGCGCCTTGCCGTCGGTCAACAAGATGCACTTAAATACGAAACGCCAAGTCAAAAGGCGGGGTTGTTGAGTAATATTGTTGCATTGAGCCTTGATGAAGATTACCTACAACAGCGTAATCAGATAGTTGAAACGGTTTCAAAAGAGACCTTAAACGAGCTATCTAAGAAATGGTTTGACCCGAATGATTATCAAATAATCGTTGTTGGTGACGCGACTTCGCTTCGCCCGCAATTAGAAAAGTTAGATATTCCAATAGAAGAGCTTGAAATCATTCGTTAGAGTACACATTAAAGGGGGAGGGAAGAGACTCTACTTTTCTCCTCCAACCTAATTTATGATAGTTCTAATCAGAACAATATAAGATAAGTGAACTGAATTTTGACTGATTTTGCTGCGCGACTAAAGCAAGTTGCAACCAACCCTAAGACCTTCTCTCAATTTGGTCGTGGTGTTGAAAGGGAAACATTACGCTACACGGAAGATGGGCACCTTGCTACTGGGCCGCACCCTGAGGCTTTGGGATCTGCGTTGATGAACGAATGGGTAACGACCGATTTCTCTGAGTCGCTACTGGAATTTATCACGCCTGTTTCTAACGACGTTCCGACGCTTTTGAATCAGTTGTCTGATATCCACCACTTCACGCAAACCAAGTTAGACGGCGAAAAACTATGGCCGCTTTCTATGCCTTGTTACGTTGGCAGTGAAGATTACATTCAGCTAGCGCAATACGGCACCTCGAATAACGGTAAGATGAAGACCCTATATCGTGAAGGCCTAAAACGTCGTTACGGTAGCCTGATGCAGATTATCTCTGGTGTTCACTTCAACTTCTCTTTCCCAGAAAGCTTTTGGGATAGCCTGTTTGGAGAGCAAACTGAAGAAGCGCGTTGTGAATCTAAGTCAGATGCTTACTTTGGTTTGATTCGTAACTACTACCGCTTTGGTTGGTTAATCCCATACTTCTTCGGTGCTTCACCTGCGCTATGTTCTTCTTTCATCAAAGGAAGAGAGACAAACCTGCCTTTTGAAAAGATTGGCGAGACACTGTATCTGCCAAAAGCAACGGCACTGCGCCTGAGCGACCTTGGCTACACGAACAGTGCGCAAAGTGTGTTGAAGATTGGTTTCAACAGCCTAGACCAATACCTTGAAGGTTTGAATCAAGCGATTCGCACACCATCAGAAGAATTTGCCGAGATTGGCACTAAGGTTGATGGTGAATACCGTCAGTTGAATAGCAACGTACTGCAAATTGAAAATGAGCTTTACGCTCCAATCCGCCCTAAGCGTGTGGCGAAGAGTGGTGAGAAACCATCTGAAGCATTGGCACGCGGTGGTGTTGAGTACATTGAGGTTCGTTCTTTAGATGTAAACCCATTCAGCTCAATTGGTATCAATGAGCAGCAGGTTCGCTTCCTAGACTTATTCCTAACGTGGAGTGTGCTAACGGACTCTGCTGAGATGGATAACTGCGAGCTTGAATGCTGGCGCGATAACTGGAACAAGGTGATCCTACAAGGTCGTCAGGTTGGTCTAGAGCTGCAAATCGGTTGTCATGGTGAGCGATTGTCTCTGCAAGATTGGGCGAAGCGTGTCTTCAAAGATCTGCGCTCTATTGCCGAGATGATGGACGCTGAACAAGGTGGTCGTGCATACCAAGAAACATGCGATACGCTTGAGGCTTGGATTGATAACCCTGAGCTAACTATTTCTGGCCAGTTGCTAGAAGAGACCAAAAAATTGGGCGGCTTAGGTAAAGTGGGTTGCGCGTTAGGTAAAACGTACGCTCAGCAACACAAAGCGCACCAATACAAAGTATATTCAGCTGAGTTGATGGAAGCAGAAGTTCAACGTTCTGTGATTGCTCAGCAACAAAGTGAAGAAGCAAGCACTCAAGATTTTGATAGCTTCTTAGCGGATTATTTTTCGTATTTAAAAGCATAGCGAGACTTTGGTGGAAAGGAAGCAAGCCTTATTAGGTCAGCCTACTCGAGTGAGTAGTAAATGGTTACCTGTAGTGACTGTTGGTGTTGTCTCTAGCCTGTTGGTTGGATGTGCAACGCCACCGCCAAAGCAGCAAGATAATTTGTGTAGCATCTTTCGAGAGCACCCTTCATGGTATGAAGATGCCTTGGATATGCAAGAAGAATGGGGAACGCCGATTAACGTTGCGATGGCTTTTGTGAAACAAGAGAGTAGCTATCGTCATGATGCGCGCCCACCTAAAGATTACATTCTTGGCTTTATACCGTGGGGGCGTGTAAGCAGTGCCTACGGTTATGCACAAGCTCAAGATCCTGCTTGGGAAGACTTCCAAAAGGCGACCAATAACGGTGGTTCAAGAACCAACTTTGATGATGCATTGATGTTCATCGGTTGGTATACCAGCGAGACGCGTCGTCAATTGGGCATCTCACTATGGGACCCATATAACCAATACCTGGCTTATCATGAAGGCCGTGGTGGTTATAAGCGTAAGTCATACAACAGCAAGCCATCGCTAATTAAGGTGGCGCGCAAAGTCGAACAGCAAGCAAAAGATTATGGATGGCAGCTGAAACAGTGCCGCAAAGAACTAGAAGACAATCGAAGCTGGTTTTTCTAAAGCCAGCCGTCATGGAGAAGAGCAATGCCTTTATTAGATAGTTTCACTGTTGATCACACACGCATGAACGCACCTGCCGTTCGTGTTGCTAAAACAATGCAAACCCCAAAAGGGGATACCATCACTGTGTTTGACCTGCGTTTTACTGCGCCAAACAAAGACATCCTATCTGAGAAAGGTATCCATACTCTAGAGCACCTATATGCTGGTTTCATGCGTAATCAATTGAACGGTTCAGATGTAGAGATCATCGATATCTCACCGATGGGCTGTCGCACTGGTTTCTACATGAGCCTGATTGGTACGCCTACAGAACAACAAGTGGCTGACGGTTGGTTGGCAGCGATGCAAGACGTACTGAAAGTTGAGAACCAGAATAAGATCCCTGAGCTGAACGAATACCAATGTGGTACCGCGGCAATGCACTCTTTGGATGAAGCGAAAGAGATCGCGAATGCGATCATCGCTGCAGGCATCTCTGTAAACAAGAATGATGAACTGGCACTGCCAGAGTCTATGCTGCAAGAGCTTAAGATCGACTAGTCATTGATAGCTACCCTAGATAGGGCGAGTTAGATACTAAAAGGCCCGGTTCAATGAACCGGGCCTTTTTCGTCAACGTATTTTAGGGCGAGACAGAGATTCAGTGATGACTCAGTTAGCCGTTCACGATCTGTGGGAACACGCGAACCAGTTTGATGCGGTTCTCTTCAAGCTCAACAATTTCCATTGGGTGGCTGGCAACCTGAACACTCAGGTGACTCTCAGGAATATCTTCAAGATGTTCCAGTATCAAACCATTCAGCGTTCTTGGGCCATCGGTAGGCAGTGCCCACTGTAAGCCTTTGTTGATATCTCGGATATTGGCACTGCCTTCAATCAAGAAGCTGCCATCGCTTTGCGGAGTAATCTCTTCAGATAAGCTTGGGGTGATTGAGGTGGTAAACTCACCTACGATCTCTTCTAGAATATCTTCTAATGTAACCAAACCATTGATGTCGCCATACTCATCAACAATCAAACCGATGCGCTGCTTATTGCGTTGAAACTTAAGCAGTTGAATATTGAGTGGTGTCGCTTCAGGAATAAAGTAGATCTCATCCGCGGCACGCAACAGGGTTTCTTTATTGAATTCGTTCTTTTCAAGCATCAGACGGTAAGCTTCACGCAGCCTAAGCATGCCGACCACTTCATCTATTTGGTCACGGTACAGCACTACGCGACCATGAGGCGAGTGGGTAAGTTGACGAACGATCGATTTCCAGTCGTCATTGATGTCGATACCAGTAATCTCATTACGCGGCACCATGATGTCGTTCACGGTGACGTGCTCTAAATCCAGAATAGACACCAACATATCTTGGTGACGTTGAGGGATTAAGCTACCGGCTTCATTTACCACGGTTCTAAGCTCTTCGGAGCTCAAGTGGTCGGTTGCATCATGGCTGGCTTTAACGCCTAAGATACGAATGAAGCCGTTGGTAATGAAGTTCACTAAGATCACCAATGGTGATAGCACCTTCATCAGTATCATCAAAAGGATACTACTCGCGTAAGAGACACGTTCAGGAAATAGAGAAGCGATGGTCTTTGGGGTTACCTCGGCGAATACTAGGATCACGAGAGTCAGGGTACCAGTAGCGATAGCCACACCGATATCCCCGTAGATGCGCATACCAAGAATAGTAGCGATCGCAGATGCAAGAATGTTGACGAGATTGTTGCCGATGAGAATGAGGCCAATCAATCTGTCTGGGCGGTTCAGAAGTTTTTCTACGCGTTTGGCACCTTTATGACCCGTATTGGCCAAGTGCTTTAAACGGTAGCGGTTCAAGGACATCATGCCCGTTTCGGAACCAGAGAAATAACCAGAAATTACAATGAGACACGCGAGTAGCGCAAATAAGATACCCGTTGATATGTCGTCCAAAACTATTCTTTTCCTATTTGTGTATCTTGATTAATTTATGACCGAACATGGTCGAGATGTCAATTGAATCTAACGGACTCAATATTTTAAAGGCAAGCTGTGAGACCTTGCCTTTATTTTACAGACTAGTTCAGGATGATTTCCTGAACGAAGCGGCTACCGAAGTAGGCTAATGTGAGCATGCTGGCGCCCGCAAGTGCGAACCAAGTGACTTTCTGTCCACGCCACCCTTTTTGGTAGTGACCCCACAGAAGGATGGAGTAGATAACCCAAGCGATAAAAGACAACACTGCCTTGTGTGCTTTTCCTTGAGCAAACATATCTTGCACGAAGATGAGACCCGTTAACAAGGTACCTGTTAATAAGCCATTACCAATCAAAATGATCTTGAAAAGCTGTCTTTCCACCATCATTAAAGGAGGTAGGTTAGGGTTTATCACTAAGGCTTTTTTCTTTTTAAGTTTGTGATCTAGCCAAGCAAGTTGCAGGGCGTATAGCGCGCCGATAGTTAACGTTGCGTATGAGAATAGAGCCAAAGATATGTGCACGAGCAGTTTTGGGTCATTCTCTAGATGTTTGATGAAGGTGCTTGGAAGAAAAGTGGCAGCCATCAAGTTCAGCGCAGCGAAGCTATAGACGACGGGTAAGATAAACCACAGACGGGTTTTGAGCATGGCACCGCTCATTACCACAGATATGATTAAACTGATTAATGAAGCAACGTTCAAGATACTGAGGTTTTGGCCACTGGCATTAAAAATCAAATCGCCAAGCAACCAAGCATGGAAAGCTAGAGCAAGTAATGCGCTGATAAACACCGTTTTTACACGGATTCCTGTTTGGTGCACGAGACCTGGAATGATCGTGGAAATTGCCATTGTATAAAGAAAGGCTGCTGCGATCGCAATAAGACTGTCCATGGTATCCATTTTAATGATTACTAGTTGGCGAATTATACCTCGCATCGCTCTTTGGGGCTATGGCGAACCTCATTCAATTCCAAGTGAATAATGTCTCACATCACAAGCACGGATGATTAACGCTCTACAACGGGTATGACTCTAATCCGCGCTAATGTATACTCACAGTAATAGTCGCAGTTTTGAGCGAAGAGAAAACTATGTTTGATAATTTAACGGATCGTCTATCCAAAACGCTGAAGAACATCAGCGGTAAAGGTCGTCTGACCGAAGACAATATTAAAGAGACGCTGCGTGAAGTACGTATGGCGCTACTTGAAGCCGACGTTGCACTGCCCGTTGTCCGCGATTTTGTTAAGCGCGTAAAAGAAGGCGCTGTGGGTGTTGAGGTTTCTAAATCTCTAACGCCTGGTCAAGAATTCATTAAGATCGTTCAAGCTGAACTTGAAGCGGTGATGGGTGAGTCTAACGAGGCTCTTAACCTAGCAGCGCAGCCGCCAGCCGTTATCTTAATGGCGGGTCTACAAGGTGCGGGTAAAACCACATCGGTAGGTAAGCTATCTAAGCTTCTAACTGAGCGTGACAAGAAGAAAGTCTTGGTTGTGTCTGCCGACGTTTACCGTCCAGCGGCAATCAAACAGCTTGAAACGTTAGCAAGCGATGTTGGCGTAGACTTCTTCCCATCTTCAGCTGATCAAAAACCTCTTGATATTGCAAACGCTGCAATCGACCACGCGAAGAAGAAATTCTACGACGTGCTACTTGTCGATACTGCGGGTCGTTTGGCTATCGATGAAGAGATGATGGGCGAGATCAAAGAGCTTCATACTGCAATTAAACCAGTAGAGACACTGTTCGTTGTTGATGCAATGACAGGTCAAGATGCTGCGAACACTGCAAAAGCCTTTGGTGATGCGTTACCACTAACCGGTGTTATCTTGACGAAAGTTGATGGTGATGCGCGTGGTGGTGCTGCTCTGTCTGTTCGTCATATCACAGGCAAGCCGATTAAATTCTTGGGTGTTGGTGAAAAGACTGACGCACTAGAACCGTTCCACCCAGATCGTGTTGCTTCTCGTATCTTAGGTATGGGCGACGTACTGTCTCTTATTGAAGACCTACAGAAAAACGTTGATACCGAGAAAGCAGAGAAACTGGCTAAGAAGTTCAAAGAGAAGAAAGGCTTTGACCTTGAAGACTTCCGTGAACAGCTAGGTCAGATGCAAAACATGGGCGGCATGATGGGCATGATGGATAAGCTTCCAGGCATGTCTCAGCTACCAGATAACGTTAAAGATAAAGTTGATGACAAGATGTTCAAGCAGATGGAAGCGATCATCAACTCTATGACCATGAAAGAGCGTCAACGCCCTGACTTAATCAAAGGCTCACGCAAAAAGCGTATTGCCGCTGGTTCTGGTACACAGGTACAAGATGTAAACCGTATGCTTAAGCAGTTCACCCAAATGCAGAAGATGATGAAGAAGATGCAGAAAGGTGGCATGAAAGGCATGATGCGCAACATGCAAGGCATGATGGGCGGCGGTGGAGGTATGGGCGGAATGGGTGGTGGCTTTAACCCGTTTGGTCGATAATCTACAAATGTAAGCTTTAGCTACGTTACTTTTCATAGTGTTAGCCGTGTCACAGAAAGTGTACGGCAGCTATGTTGGTGAAAAAATAGCTAAAGCCCTTGCATTGCACCGGAATAAGAGTAAAATTCCGGGGCTTTAATTTGGCACGAGACCCCAAGCTATTTACTTATACTTGGGGTTAATTATTTTATTAAGAAAGCAAAGAGGACGACATGGTAACCATTCGTTTGGCACGTCACGGTGCAAAGAAGCGCCCATTTTATCAAATCGTAGTTGCGGATAGCCGTAACGCTGCAACTGGCCGTTTCATCGAGAAAGTAGGTTTCTTTAACCCTACTGCTCAAGGTCAAGAAGAAGGTCTACGTCTAGACCTAGATCGTGTTAACCACTGGGTTGGTCAAGGCGCATCTCTATCTGATCGTGTAGCTAAGCTAGTTAAAGACGCTCAAAAAGCGGCTTAATTCTTTTTTAAAGAGAAATAGCTTATGTCGATGAAGGGTAAAGAAACTATGAGCGAGCAAAACAATAGAATTGTCATGGGTAAACTTGGGTCTACCTATGGTATTCGTGGCTGGCTTAAAGTGTTCTCCTACACAGACAATGCTGAAAGCATATTTGATTACAGCCCTTGGTATTTAAACCTAAAGGGTAAGTGGGTTGAGTACAAAGTTGAGAGCTGGAAACGTCATGGCCAAGGTTATGTATGTAAGCTAGCGGGATTAGATGTTCGTGAAGACGCGCAACTGATGACTAACTTTGAAATTGCTATTGACCCTGCTTCGTTACCTGAATTGTCAGAAGATGAATTCTACTGGCGCGAATTGTTCGGTATGCAAGTTTTTACCACTAAAGGTTACGACCTTGGTGAGGTCACTGACCTATTAGAAACTGGCTCGAACGATGTTCTAGTAATCAAAGCAAATCTTAAAGATGCTTTTGGCCAAAAGGAACGGTTAGTACCGTACCTTGAAGAGCAAGTGATCAAGAAAGTTGATCGCGAAGCTCGCCGGATCGAAGTTGACTGGGATCCTGGATTCTAACTCCAAATTACAGAGCGAGAGAACACATGTGGGTTGGCATTATTAGCCTTTTTCCTGAAATGTTCCGTTCTGTTACTGATTTTGGAGTAACAGGTCAAGCGGTTAAAAAAGGTCTTTTATCTATTGAGACATGGAATCCTCGTGATTTCACTCATGATAAACATCGCACTGTTGATGACAGACCTTACGGTGGTGGTCCTGGCATGTTAATGATGGTTCAGCCTTTGCGCGACGCTATCAAAACTGCCAAGCAAGCAGCACCGGGAAAGACGAAAGTCATCTATCTTTCACCTCAAGGTCGTAAACTCGACCAGAAAGGTGTTGAAGAGCTGGCAACAAACGAGAATTTACTTCTTATTTGTGGTCGCTACGAAGGGGTAGATGAGCGCATCATTCAATCTGAAGTTGACGAAGAATGGTCGATTGGAGATTTTGTGATGACGGGTGGCGAACTGCCAGCCATGACGCTGATTGATTCAGTATCTCGGTTTGTTCCGGGTGTACTTGGAGATTTCGCTTCAGCAGAAGAAGATTCTTTTGCAAATGGTTTGCTAGATTGTCCCCATTATACGCGCCCTGAGGTGCTAGACGATAAAGATGTACCATCGGTACTCAAGTCTGGAAACCATAAGGACATTCGTCGCTGGCGATTGAAACAATCGTTGGGCCGAACTTGGCTAAGAAGACCAGAACTCCTGGAAAACCTAGCTCTGACTGACGAACAGGAACAATTACTGGCTGAATTCATTAAAGAGCAACGCTCTTAACGAAAAGCAAGCAGTAACCTATTAAATTTAGTATCAGTTTATTCTAGGAATTTATACAAATGAGCAACATCATCAAGGCTCTTGAAGAAGAGCAACTAAAATCAGACCTTCCTAAATTCGCACCAGGTGACACTGTTGTAGTTCAGGTTAAGGTAAAAGAAGGTGACCGTGAGCGTCTACAGGCTTTCGAAGGCGTTGTAATCGCTATTCGTAACCGTGGTCTACACTCTGCATTCACAGTTCGTAAGATCTCGAACGGTGAAGGCGTAGAGCGTGCGTTCCAAACTCACTCTCCAATGGTTGATAGCATCGAAGTTAAACGCCGTGGTGCAGTACGTCGTGCCAAGTTGTACTACCTACGTGAGCGTTCTGGTAAGTCAGCTCGTATTAAAGAGAAGCTTACTAAGAAGTAATTCTTTTTGCATTCTATCGATAAAAGCGGAGCCATTTGGCTCCGCTTTTTTGTGTCTGTTATTTGGAGTTTCGCAGGTAAGAGATCCCCAATTAGCTCATTCCTCGCTCTGGAGGATGACGGAACAAACCGAAACTCATATTTAACCGTCATTCCCTAGACTGACGAAGGAAGGAGTAGGGAATCTCTACTAGCGCCGTGTTATAGGCAATAAAAAAGGATTGACGTTAAACGCCAACCCTTCAAAATTTACTCGCTACTCGCTACTCGCTACTCGCTACTCGCTACTCGCTACTCGCTACTCGCTACTCGCTACTCGCTACTCGCTACTCGCTTAGTGCGGATCTTCCGACCAACCATCGCTATCTGACATATCTGGTGCGCCAGCGATGCTGTTCTCTTCGTCTGCCCATTCACCGAAATCAATCATCTGACATTGCTTGCTGCAAAACGGGCGGTGCGGGCTTTGTTCGCCCCATTCAACGTCAGCATTACATTGAGGGCATTTAACGATGGTGATTTTCTTCGACATAGTGATTCTTAATTTGAAGGTGTAATAATAGTGAGTTTAGGCTCGAGTGAAGACTCAAGCCAAACTAAAAAAAGAAAATTAATTAGGTGCAGATAGCCAATTCAAATTCAATGTCTTGAGTACAGGCTTGCCCTGTTTCAAAGCTCATGAACTTAACAGCAAAGCGGTTCTTGTGACCTGAGATCATCGGGTAGGCACCGTATTGCATTGGAATAGATAGACGAAGGATATTCGCTTCATCGGCATCGCTCTGGAAGAAGCCAGCGCGAGCGATTTGCTCTTTAAAGTGACCAGTCTCTCTGGTGAGCTTCAACCACAGTGTTAGCGCTTCATACAGAGGTTGTAAGCTATCCATCCACGCTTTAGCATCTCTCATTCTCTTATCGAGAGGAAGGTGCAGCCAATAATGCAGTGCCGGTAAATCAAAGCAGCATGAGCCACCTGGAAGATTAAAGCGTTGGCGAATGGCACTCAGGAAGCGGTCTTCCTTAAGTGACTGGCCAAAACGCTCTGCCTGCATCAGATCACGATAGATGTTACCAATGTCATTAAGCAGTGATGTCAGCATCTCTTGATCGACACCTTCAACATCCAACCAACTTTTGTAGGTTACACGTTGCTTCTCAATATCTTTTGCCAGTTCGCTCTTGAGTTGGATCTGTTCGAAGATTTCAATCAGATCAAAGATGGAACGGAAAAAGAGTTGATACTGTTGAGCATCGGAAAATGTAGAAGACAAGTGTAGCTGCCTCAAGAGTGATTCGACTCTTAAGTAGATGCGTGTTTTCTCATTTAGAGGATGTTCAAATTTATGGGTGATCATCGAGCAAACCTTCATTCAACATTGTTCTATTCTGACCCATCTACAGCACTGATTGCCAGATACTTTTGATGTAAATCTGTGATTTGAGGCAAAAGTTCTTGGTTTTTAGTATGGTTTTTAATCACGTCATCTGCAACTGCTAAGCGTTGTTCTCTTGAAGCCTGTGATTTTAAAATTGATGCAACTTGTTCCCTAGAAACATTGTCACGACTCATCGTACGTTCTATTTGAACTTCTGCTGGCACATCAACAATTAATACGCGATCGGCCATGCCTTGCATTTGGTTTTCCACCAATAGCGGTGCAACTAATAAACCATACGGGGATGTGATTTTAGACAGGTCACTGTCAATTTTGTCACGGATCATGGGATGAAGAAGATCATTGAGCCACTGCTTTTCTTTAGGATCTGAGAAGATCAGCTCACGCAGCCTACTTCGGTTGAGTGTTCCATCGTCAAGCAAGATAGACTCACCAAAGTGTTCTGTAATCTGTTTTAAGCCGACGCTGCCCAGCGCAACCACTTCACGTGCCACGATATCAGCATCAACAATATCTATATTAAAATGCTCATTGAACAGGTTAGCGACCGTAGTTTTGCCACTGGCGATACCACCGCTTAATCCGATAATGATTGCCATGGTTAAATTCCTAGTACAGAAGTGAAATACCAACCCATGATGTCGTTACCCCACATCAAGCTTACCCAACCCGCAATTGCAAGGTAAGGGCCAAATGGAAAGGCTTTATCGATGCCTTGCTGTTTCAGGCGAAGTTGAATTAAACCAAACACAAGGCCTACCAGCGAAGATAAAAGGATGATCATCGGTAGGTGTTGCCAACCAAGCCATGCACCAAGCGCAGCCAGGAGTTTGAAGTCACCGTAACCCATGCCTTCTTTACCTGTTAGCAGTTTGAACAACCAATAAACAGACCATAAAGCGAGGTAACCAGCCATTGCGCCAACCACGGAATCTTGCAGCGATACTGGGCCGATATTAAACAGTGCTAATGCGATACCGGACCATACCAAAGGCAAGGTGATTTGATCAGGTAACAGCATGGTATCTAGATCGATAAAGGTCGCGGTAATTAGGGCGAAGGTGAAAAAAATCAAAGCAATGGCGTAGTAACTGAAACCAAAGTGGCTAGCAACCATTGTGCAAAGTATTGCTGTAAGCAGTTCGACCAAAGGGTAGCGAGCACTGATTGGATTAGCGCAGCTGTGGCACTTACCCTTTAAGAGCAACCAGCTTAACACTGGGATATTGTCGACGATTCTTAATTGGGTTTTGCATTTCGGGCAGGTTGAACGAGGAATGCTGAGATTGAACTTTCCCTCTGGCGCTGGAATTTTATATTGAGAGAAATATTCCGAGCACTCTTGTTGCCATTCGCGTTCCATCATAATCGGTAAACGGTGTATGACTACGTTGAGGAAGCTGCCGATAAGAAGGCTAAAAATGAAAGCTAATACGGGGAATAGCCAAGGATAGTAGTGAAATACTTCCATAGTGTCCTTTACCACTTAATCAAGGTGAGCAGAGATTGTTGCTCATGGGTGTTTAGTTGCTTTTAACTATCCTAACACACTCATAAGATTAAAGATCGGTAAGTACATCGCAACCACAAGCCCGCCAACAACTGTCCCTAAAAATACGATGATCAGTGGCTCTAGAATCTTGCCTAAATTGTCGACGGTGTTGTCGACTTCAAACTCGTAAATGGAGGCTACTTTATTGAGCATATCATCAAGGTTTCCTGACTCTTCACCGATCATCACCATCTGTAACACCATTTCAGGAAAGGCGTTGGTATTGCGCATTGCGATATACATTGGCATGCCAGCAGCCGTTTCTCGGTGAACCTCAATGATGGCCGATTCATAATGCAGGTTGCCTGCGGTTTTGGCTGTGGTTTTAAGGCTCATTAAAATCGGAATGCCAGAACTAAAGCTAGTTGATAAGGTTCGGCTGAATTTGGCAATAGAGGCTTTGGCTAATACGCCACCAAGAACAGGAAAGCGTAATCCTAGCCGACTAACAGACAGTTTGATCGAGTGGGAACGCTGACACAGTTGGTACATAATCAGGAAAACAAGCCCGATGCCTACCGCCGTATAGAAGCTATAAGCCTGCATCCAATGGGAAAGGTAGAGTACTTGTTGGGTGAACCAAGGCAGGTCGGCGCCAAAGCCTGAAAACATCGACTCAAACTCTGGAATCACCATGGTCAGCATTAAATAAGAAACGGTCATTGCAACGGTGACCACCATCGCGGGGTAGATGAGTGCTTTGACGACTTTGGACTTTAACTGCTCGCTCTTTTCTCTATAGGTCGCCAAACGTTCGAACACTTGTGCTAGGTTACCGGAGAGCTCGCCTGTGGCGACCAAATCAGTGTATAGGTCATCAAAGTGACGGCTTGCGGTTCGCATTGCTTTTGAGATTGGCGTTCCGGCTTCTACACCTTTGCAGATATGCGATAGAATCGATTTCATTTCAGCTTTGCGGTGATTGTCCGACACCAACTTGATGGCTTGTACGATAGGCACACCAGTGGCCAGCATGGTAGCAAGCTGCCGAGTCAAAATAGTGATGTCTTTGGCTTTTACTCTATGGGTTAAACGAGTGACGGCTGAAATACTTTTCTTTTTGATTTTCTTAATCTGAATATGCTGTTCTTTGAGCTTTTCTCGTACTTCCAATTCAGTGAGCGCTAAGGTTTGCCCAGACACTTTCTTGCCTGAGCTGTTAATGCCTTTCCAGTGATAGCTTTTTAGTTGTGATTGTTTGGATTTGCTATTCATTGGTGCTCCATGGGTTTATATGTACAGAACACGTTGCAGCTCTTGATAGCTGGTGGTGCCTTCAAGCAATTTATCTAACCCTGACTCTTGCAGAGTTCTCATGCCTTCTCGACGAGCCAAGTTTTCAATGGCTAACGCGTTAGGTTTGTCGATTAGGCTGCTTTTCAGTTGATCGCTAAACGGCATCACTTCATAGATACCCACTCGACCCGAATAACCTTGGTTACACTCATTGCAGCCGTGAGGATTGGCTTTGTAGATGGTTTGGCTGTTAGGAATGGAGTGACGCAGGAATATGTCTGGCGAGTCGTCACTTTCTTTACAATGGTTGCACAACCGTCTTGCCAGTCGCTGGGCGATAATCAAACTCAATGATGAAGCGAGGTTAAAGGGTTCTATCCCCATATGAGCGAGTCGAGTGACGGTTTCTGCGGCGGAGTTAGTGTGCAGTGTCGAAAGCACTAAGTGACCGGTTTGCGATGCTTTGATCGCGATCTCTGCGGTTTCCAAGTCGCGGATCTCTCCCACCATCACAACATCAGGGTCTTGTCGTAAAAATGATCGTAGCGCTTCCGCAAACCCAAAGCCGATCTTAGGTGTTACTTGTACTTGATTGATACCACACAGGTTAATTTCCACTGGGTCTTCAGCTGTTGAGATGTTGCGTTCCGTAGTGTTAAGAACGCGAAGGCCAGTATAAAGGGAGACGGTTTTTCCGCTGCCAGTTGGACCTGTCATTAAGATCATCCCTTGTGGGCGCTTCAGGGCATTGAGGTAGAGTGCTTTTTGATCTTCGGTGTAACCTAACTTATCGATATCTAGATTGGCCGCGCTGCTATCAAGCAGTCGAAGAACGATCTTTTCACCCCACAAGGTCGGCAGCGTTGATACCCGCATATCAATCGCCAAGTCGTCATTTAGACGCAGTTTAATACGACCGTCTTGAGGCAAGCGGCGTTCAGCGATATCAAGCTTGGCGAGGATCTTTAAGCGAGCTGATAGACGACGACTTAGGTGAGAGGCGGGTTGCTGTATTTCAACAAGGATACCATCACAACGCAGTCGCACTCGGTAGTGCTCTTCGTAAGGTTCGAAGTGGATATCTGATGCGCCTTTGCGTACCGCATCAACCAGTATCTGATTGATAAAGCGGCTGACAGGGGAATCGTCTTGGCTGAGATCTTCTATCGATGCTATCTCGTCGTCAGACACTTCAACAAGATTGGCGAGTTCATCTTGAGTGATCTCTTTGCGTTTAGAGTCTTGCCCTGAAATAGAGCGGCCATACAGCTTGCGTATCGCACCTTCTAATTCAGAGTAGTTGGCGACAACCAGTTCAATCTGTAATCCCGTCGCAAATCGAAAGTCATCTTCCGCTTGTAAATCGGTCGGGTCGGCAGAGGCGAGTGTGAGAGTCGAGCTAGATACTGAAATCGGGATAGCACGATATTTGGTAATCAGTTCACGAAGCCCTAATTGGTCACATAGTGTCTCATAGTCCATATTGGCAAGTTGTACTAACGGTAAGCCGAAGATGGTTTTAATGTTGTTTGCTAAGGAGTTGCCTGTGAAGAAATCTAGAACGATCAAAGCTTCAGGTGTCGAAACACCTGAAGCTTGTACATGTTCCGCAACGGCTTGTTCTTGAGTCAGGCTAAGTAAGTTAGCCTGACGAAGAACAGTTGGGAGATTACTTAGCATTAACAGCCTGTTGGTACTACGTCTGTTTTGACTATTGTATGACTACAAGCCCATCCAGTACTATTATCTTTCGTGTAGATAATTGTTGCAGCATTCCCGCCTGTACCACCAGTTAGTAATGATCCGTCTGTAAAAGTAAAAGTAGCAGTGCCTCCACTCGTTGTCGAAGCTAAAACGATTGTACCTAAAGAGTTCATTGTTGTTGTGCCCCCGACTAGATTCGGATTAGTCGGAAAACTGTTATTTTCTTGTTGGTACATATCTATATTAGTCATTAAAGCTCTAAGAGTACCTGCAGCTGTCGCAGCTTCAGATTTGGCAAGATAACTTTTATATGCCGGAATCGCTACTGCCGACAACACACCAATAATCGCTACTACAATCATCAATTCAATCAGCGTAAAGCCTTTCTGGTTCGTTCTTTTGTTCTTGTTATTCATTGTCTAATTCCATTCTTTAGTTTGTTTCAGCGCAAGCACTGGTTGATGGAAAGAATAGAAGTCGGAATGGGGAAGTGGAATTGTGTTTAGGTGTGGCCGCGAGTGGTTTTGTATTTATTAGTGTGGTGTTTCATATAGTGCGCAAATTTATGCGATCAACTTAAATAACTGCTTGAAATACTGACAATTAAGGCAATAAAAAAGGCACTGTTATTAACAGTGCCTTCAGCGATAACTTATTTATTATTCAGTCAATTACGCTTTGAATCTCATTGATAGATCCATTGCTTTCAGGTGCTTAGTTAGTGCACCTACCGAGATGTAATCAACACCCGTTTCAGCGAACTCTGCAATGGTATCTAAAGTTACGTTACCAGAGTTTTCTAGCGCAGCACGTCCTGCGTTGATTTTCACAGCTTCACGCATCATGTCTGTAGTGAAATTGTCTAGCATGATGATGTCTGCGCCAGCGCTGATCGCTTGCTCTAGCTCTTCTAGGCTTTCGGTTTCCACTTCTACTGGCTTTCCTGGGTTCAGCTCTTTTGCAGTAGAGATAGCCTTCTCAATGCCACCACAAGCGATGATGTGGTTTTCTTTGATTAGGTAAGCATCGAAAACCCCAATACGGTGGTTGAAACCGCCGCCACAAGCGACTGCGTATTTTAGTGCGCTGCGCAGGCCAGGTATCGTTTTACGAGTATCTAACAGGCGGCACTCTGTGTGTTTGATTTTGTCCGCGTAGGTAGCCGTCGTAGTCGCACAACCAGATAGCGTTTGAATGAAGTTCATTGCGTTGCGCTCACCCGTTAATAGCGCGCGTGCTGGACCTGTTAAGGTACAAAGTGTTTGGTTTGGTTCAACCTTGTCGCCATCTTCTACATTCCACTCGATAGTCACTTCACCGCCCAGTTGCTTAAACACTTCATCAGCCCAAGCTTTACCACAGAACACACCGTGCTCACGAGTAATGATGGTTGCGCTGTTGATTGCGTCTGCTGGGATTAGACTTGCTGTGATGTCAGCCGCTGGATCTAACGTGCCACCTAGGTCTTCTTTGATAGTCTCGGCTACTGCACGAGTGATCTCTAGAGGCAGTTGCTCTTTTAAGTAGTCAAGGCGTTGGTGGCTGTTATGTGTGTTTTTCATCGCAAATCTAATCTTGAAAGGGAGTGGGAATGGAATGATACTCTTGCTTAACTTCAAATTAAAGAGGCTAGCGCGACTGCTCTATGGGCAAGGTCACATCTTATTGTGCTAGCAGAAAAGAAAGTGAGACCAAGATGACGATCAGCTCCAACGGATGGTACGACAACGCTCGGCATGTTCCTTCTCCGTATTTTGATGCTCGACCGAGTGCCGACGATATTTCTCTGCTGGTGGTTCACAACATTAGCTTGCCTCCGGGTCAATTTGGTGGGCCTTACATAGAACTGTTTTTTACGGGCAAACTCGACCCGAAGGAACACCCGTTTTTTAAGGTGATTCACCAAATGGGCGTGTCGGCGCACTGTTTGATTCGTCGCGATGGGGAAGTGGTGCAGTTCGTTTCTTTCTTAGACCGAGCTTGGCATGCTGGCCAGTCGAGTTTTGCAGGGCGTGAAAGGTGCAATGATTACTCTATTGGTATTGAACTGGAAGGTAGTGACTTTGTAGCTTATAGCGAGCAGCAGTATCAAGCGCTTAGCCAATTAACAGAAACGCTCGTATCGACGTTTCCTCAAATCACCAGTGAGCGTATCACTGGCCATCAATATATAGCGCCTTTGCGTAAAACTGACCCTGGCTTGGTGTTCGATTGGCAGAAGTTTAAAAAAAATCTCAAAGTTTAAGCCTCCGTTTTTGACGATGGCCTTACTGCTGGTGGGCGTTGAATAGTCAACGCCTAGCATAATGACTTGTGAGTTTTTGTTGTTGCGATGTAAAGAAAGTGGTGGAGAGAAGCGCATCAATAAATTGAGAGTGTGACGAACTTATCAAACACTCATTTATTAAAACTTATGAACAGAATTTCCACCCTAAATGTGCGCTTGGTTCGGTTTTTAAACAAGTGACGCTAATCTTTCTGAAACAATTCATTTTTATCCTGAAACTTTCTAGCACGAACACTCCCCAAAAGTATTACCCCTGTAAATGGTAAGACCAATTTGGTTGCTGTTTTAAATTTCATTTGTTAAATCATGGTTAATTCACGCTGTATTCTATGATGCAGGTCAATTTTAGGCTGGACAGTGGCGTTTTAATTATGTTAATTTCTGCCCAACTTAAAATTGGTATTACCAATTGTCAGCGAAGAAAAAGAAGAACAACAAACTATGGCTTATCAAAGGATTCGTCAGCCAAAACTCTCCGATGTTATCGAACAAGAGTTAGAAAGGTTGATAGTGGAAGGAACACTGGCTCCAGGGCAGCAGCTGCCGCCTGAGCGCGAACTGGCGAAACAGTTCGATGTGTCTCGACCTTCGATCCGAGAAGCGATACAACGTTTAGAAGCAAAACGCTTGCTTACTCGCCGTCAAGGTGGAGGTACGTTTGTTAGCGAAAATATCTGGAAAAGCTTTTCAGATCCTTTGCTTAATTTGTTGTCGTCCCATTCTGAAACCCAACTAGACTTGTTGGAATCGCGTCATGCGATGGAAGGGATTTCGGCTTACTTTGCGGCATTGCGTGGAACCGATGAAGACTTTGCTCGTATTCAAGCATGCCAAGAAAAAATTCGCGGTGCGCAAGATAAGGGTGATATTGAAGCCGAATCTGCAGCAGTGATGGCTTTTCTTATTGCTTTAACAGAGGCAGCGCACAATGTGGTGTTATTGCACATTGTTCGTAGCTTGGCTCCGTTACTCGAACAAAATGTCTTAGAAAATTTAAAGCTGTTGCATCGTCGTAAAGACGTTGTGGAGAAAGTGAGTATACATCGAGCTAACATTGTAGATGCGATCGTTTCAGGGCAGCCAGAACAGGCGCGTGAAATGTCACATTCTCATTTAGCTTACATCGAAGAAACATTGATGGATTTGACCAAAGAAGAATCGCGCCGCGAACGTTCTTTACGTCGAATTCAACAGGGTAAATAGCCGTAATACTTCGGCTATTTACGTGTTTAGTAGAATCCAACTAACAAAAAGGATAGATCGCCATGTCTGACATGAAGCATGACGTTGATGCTCTGGAAACTCAAGATTGGTTAGAAGCTCTTGAGTCAGTAGTACGTGAAGAAGGTGTAGAACGTGCACAGTTTTTACTAGAACAAGTTCTAGATAAAGCGCGTTTAGATGGTGTTGATATGGCTACAGGCATCAACACAAACTACATCAACACAATTCCAGCAGCACAAGAGCCAGCTTACCCTGGTGACGTAACTCTTGAGCGTCGTATTCGTTCGATTATTCGCTGGAACGCAATCATGATCGTATTGCGTGCTTCTAAGAAAGACCTAGACCTTGGTGGTCACATGGCTTCTTACCAGTCAGCAGCAGCGTTCTACGAAGTATGTTTCAACCACTTCTTCCGTGCTCCAAACGAGACAGAC
Organism: Vibrio sp. 10N.286.48.C11; assembly: GCF_041469805.1. Classification (NCBI taxonomy): domain Bacteria; kingdom Pseudomonadati; phylum Pseudomonadota; class Gammaproteobacteria; order Vibrionales; family Vibrionaceae; genus Vibrio; species Vibrio sp. 10N.286.48.C11. The sequence continues at coordinate 69,812 of NZ_JBFRLK010000048.1, forward strand.
GGTGGCGATCTAGTTTACTACCAAGGTCACATCTCTCCAGGTATCTACTCTCGTGCATTCGTTGAAGGTCGTCTAACTGAAGAACAGCTAGATAACTTCCGTCAAGAAGTTGATGGTAAAGGTATCCCTTCTTACCCGCACCCGAAACTGATGCCTGAGTTCTGGCAGTTCCCGACAGTATCTATGGGTCTTGGCCCTATCTCTGCTATCTACCAAGCGCGCTTCCTTAAGTACCTTGACGGCCGTGGCCTGAAAGAAACTTCAGCGCAACGCGTATACGCGTTCCTAGGTGACGGTGAGATGGATGAGCCAGAATCACGTGGTGCTATCTCTTTCGCTGCGCGTGAGAAGCTAGATAACCTATGTTTCCTAATCAACTGTAACCTACAGCGTCTAGACGGCCCTGTAATGGGTAACGGTAGCATCATCCAAGAACTTGAAGGCCTATTCAAAGGTGCAGGTTGGAACGTTGTTAAAGTTATCTGGGGTAGCAACTGGGATTCTCTACTAGCTAAAGACACTACTGGTAAGCTTCTTCAACTAATGAACGAAACTATCGATGGTGACTACCAAACATTCAAATCTAAAGATGGCGCATACGTACGTGAGCACTTCTTTGGTAAGTACCCAGAAACAGCTGCACTAGTTGCAGACATGACTGATGACGAAATCTTCGCTCTTAAGCGTGGTGGTCACGATTCTTCTAAACTGTTTGCTGCATTCAACAATGCTAAAGAGACAAACGGTAAGCCAACTGTAATCCTAGCTAAGACTGTTAAAGGTTACGGCATGGGTGATGCAGCTGAAGGTAAGAACATTGCACACGGTGTTAAGAAAATGGACATGACTCATGTTCAACACCTACGTGATCGCCTAGGCCTAGAAGACATCCTTTCAGATGAGAAGATCGCTGAACTTCCTTACCTGAAATTGGAAGAAGGTACGCCTGAGTACGAATACATGCACGCTCGTCGTAACGCTCTACACGGTTACACACCTGCACGTCTTCCTAAGTTTACTCAAGAGTTCAAGGTTCCTGAGCTAGACGCATTCGCACCTCTACTAGGTGAACAGAAGCGTGATATCTCTACAACTATGGCTTATGTACGTACGCTAAACATCCTTCTTAAAGATAAGAACATTGGTAAGAACATCGTTCCTATCATCTGTGATGAAGCTCGTACATTCGGTATGGAAGGTCTATTCCGTCAGGTTGGTATCTACAACCCACACGGTCAAGAATACACACCTGAAGATAAAGGCATCGTTTCTTACTACAAAGAAGCAACGTCTGGTCAAGTTCTTCAAGAAGGTATCAACGAACTAGGTTCTATGGCTTCATGGGTTGCTGCTGCAACTTCATACAGCACAAACGATCTACCGATGATCCCGTTCTACATCTACTACTCAATGTTCGGTTTCCAACGTATTGGTGACATGGCATGGCTAGCAGGCGACCAACAAGCTCGTGGCTTCCTATTAGGTGCTACTGCAGGTCGTACAACACTGAACGGTGAAGGTCTACAGCACGAAGATGGTCACTCGCACATCCAAGCGAACACTATCCCGAACTGTATCTCTTACGACCCAACGTTCGCTTACGAGCTAGCGGTAATCATGCAAGACGGTATCCGTCGCATGTACGGTCCTGAGCAAGAGAACGTTTACTACTACCTAACAGTAATGAACGAGAACTACGCAATGCCAGCAATGCCAGAAGGCGCTGAAGAAGGCATCCGTAAAGGTATCTACAAGCTTGAATCTCACGCTGGTGCTAAGGGCAAAGTTCAACTAATGAGCTCTGGTACTATCATGAACGAAGCGCGTAAAGCGGCTGAAATTCTAAGCGAAGAGTACGGCGTAGCATCTGACGTATTCTCAGTAACGTCGTTCAACGAACTAACTCGTGACGGCCAAGCGGTAGAGCGTGACAACATGCTTCACCCAGAAGCTGAAGAGAAAGTACCGTACATCACGACTGTTCTTGGTAAAGAACCTGCAATCGCAGTGACGGACTACATGAAGAACTACGCTGAGCAAGTACGTGCGTACATGCCAACTGAGTCTTACAAAGTACTTGGTACAGATGGTTTCGGCCGTTCTGACAGCCGTGCAAACCTACGTCGTCACTTCGAAGTGAACGCTGGCTACATCGTAGTTGCAGCTCTAACTGAACTGGCTAAACGTGGTGACATCGAGAAATCTGTAGTTGTTGAAGCAATTGCTAAATTCGATATCGACACTGAAAAAACTAACCCGCAATACGCATAAGACTGGCATTAAGGTAGGTAAATACAATGACAATCGAAATTAATGTACCAGACATCGGTGCTGACGAGGTTGAAGTAACTGAGATTCTTGTAAACGTTGGCGACAAGGTTGAAGAAGAGCAGTCACTGATCACTGTTGAAGGCGACAAAGCTTCAATGGAAGTTCCAGCGTCTCAAGCGGGTATCGTTAAAGAAATCAAAGTAGCAGAAGGCGATTCTGTTTCTACTGGTTCTCTTATCATGATCTTTGAAGAGGCAGGCTCTCCTGCGGAAGGTGCTGCAGCAGTACCAGCTGCGCCAGCAGTTGAAGCGGCGGCACCAGTTGCAGCTGCTCCTGCAGCGGCAGCTGAGCTTAAAGAAGTTCACGTTCCTGACATCGGCGGTGATGAAGTTGAAGTAACTGAAATCATGGTTGCTATCGGTGATTCAGTAGAAGAAGAGCAATCTCTTCTAACTGTTGAAGGTGACAAGGCTTCAATGGAAGTTCCTGCACCATTCGCTGGTACAGTTAAAGAAATCAAGGTCGCTTCTGGTGACTCAGTATCGACTGGTTCTCTAGTAATGGTATTCGAGGTTGCTGGTTCAGCACCTGCAGCAGCTCCTGCTCCAGCGGCGGCAGCACCAGTTGCAGCGGCTCCAACAGCATCAGCTGAAAAAGAAGTAAACGTTCCAGACATCGGCGGTGACGAAGTTGAAGTTACTGAAATCATGGTAGCGGTTGGCGATACAGTAGAAGAAGAGCAATCTCTAATTACTGTTGAAGGCGACAAAGCTTCAATGGAAGTTCCTGCACCATTCGCTGGTACAGTTAAAGAGATCAAGATTGCAGCTGGCGACAAAGTGTCAACTGGCTCTCTAATCATGACTTTCGTCGTGGCCGGCACTCCGGTTGAAGGCGCAGCTCCAGCTCCTGTTGCAGCACCTGCACAAGCAGCAGCTCCAGCGGCGGCACCTGCACCTAAAGCTGAAGCACCTGCAGCAGCTGGCGACTTCCAAGAGAACGGTGAGTACGCACATGCGTCTCCGGTTGTTCGTCGTCTAGCTCGTGAGTTCGGTGTAAACCTAGCGAAAGTTAAAGGTACTGGTCGTAAGAGCCGTGTACTAAAAGAAGACGTTCAGTCTTACGTTAAAGATGCACTTAAGCGTCTAGAGTCTGGTGCTGCGGCATCTGGCAAAGGCGGTGACGGCTCTGCTCTTGGTCTACTACCATGGCCAAAAGTTGACTTCAGCAAGTTCGGCGAAACTGAAGTTCAGAAGCTTTCTAAGATCAAGAAGATCTCTGGTGCAAACCTACACCGTAACTGGGTAATGATCCCTCACGTTACACAGTGGGACAACGCAGACATCACTGAGCTAGAAGCATTCCGTAAAGAGCAGAACGCAATCGAAGCTAAGAAAGACACTGGCATGAAGATCACTCCTCTTGTGTTCATCATGAAAGCTGTTGCTAAAGCGCTAGAAGCGTTCCCAGCGTTTAACTCTTCTCTTTCTGAAGATGGCGAAAGCATCATTCTTAAGAAGTACGTAAATGTGGGTATCGCTGTTGATACACCAAACGGTCTAGTTGTTCCTGTCTTCAAAGACGTGAACAAGAAAGGCATTTACGAGCTATCAGAAGAGCTAATGGCTGTTTCTAAGAAAGCACGTTCTGGTAAGCTAACAGCGGCAGACATGCAAGGCGGTTGTTTCACAATCTCTAGCCTTGGTGGCATCGGCGGTACTGCATTTACGCCAATCGTAAATGCTCCAGAAGTAGGTATCCTAGGTGTATCTAAGTCTGAAATTAAGCCAGTTTGGAATGGTAAAGAGTTCCAACCACGTCTACAGCTTCCACTGTCTCTATCATACGACCACCGTGTGATCGATGGTGCTGAAGGTGCACGCTTCATTACTTTCCTAAACAGCGCACTATCTGACATTCGTCGTCTAGTACTGTAATTGAGAAAGTAATTATTAAGGTGACTTTCGGGTCACCTTAATTCTTTATATAAAGACTATTTTTAGACAACAGTTTCCTGCATTTCTCATAATCTGATGGGGAATTGTTGTCTAGCTCACAGGCTAACTTAAAGCTACTTTCACACTGTTAACATCTCTGTAAAATGTTTCCTGTTTGAAAGCCCAATAATTTTAAGAACATCTACTCAGCCTGTTAGGGATAATGACTACAAGAGGTCACAATGAGCAAAGAAATTAAAGCCCAAGTTGTTGTACTTGGTTCAGGTCCTGCTGGTTACTCAGCGGCATTCCGTTGTGCGGATTTAGGTCTAGAAACAGTACTAGTTGAACGTTACAGCACTCTTGGTGGTGTATGTCTAAACGTTGGTTGTATTCCATCAAAAGCACTTCTTCACGTTTCTAAAGTAATCGAAGAAGCTAAAGCGATGGCAGAGCACGGCGTTGTATTCGGCGAGCCACAAACGGACATCAACAAGATCCGTATTTGGAAAGAAAAAGTAGTTGATCAACTAACTGGCGGTCTTGGCGGTATGGCTAAGATGCGTAACGTTACTGTTGTTAACGGTTTCGGTAAGTTCACTGGTCCTAACAGCATTCTTGTTGAAGGCGAAGGCGAAGCAACAACTGTTAACTTCGACAACGCAATCATTGCTGCGGGTTCTCGCCCAATCAAACTTCCTTTCATCCCACATGAAGACCCACGTATTTGGGATTCTACGGATGCACTAGAACTAAACGAAGTACCTGAAAAACTGCTTATCATGGGCGGCGGTATCATCGGTCTTGAGATGGGTACGGTTTACCACTCTCTAGGTTCTAAAGTTGAAGTTGTAGAGATGTTCGATCAAGTTATCCCTGCTGCGGATAAAGACATCGTTAAAGTTTTCACTAAGCGCATTAAGAACAAGTTCAAGCTAATGCTTGAAACTAAAGTGACTGCTGTTGAAGCAAAAGAAGACGGTATCTACGTTTCAATGGAAGGCAAAAAAGCACCAGCTGAAGCTGAACGCTACGATGCTGTTCTTGTTGCTATCGGTCGTGTTCCAAACGGAGCACTTATCGACGCTGAAAAAGCGGGTATCGAAGTTGATGAGCGTGGTTTCATCAATGTTGATAAGCAAATGCGTACTAACGTTCCTCACATCCACGCGATCGGTGATGTTGTTGGTCAACCAATGCTTGCTCACAAAGGTGTGCATGAAGGTCACGTAGCTGCTGAAGTTATCTCTGGTAAGAAGCACTACTTCGACCCTAAAGTAATCCCATCAATTGCGTACACTGAGCCAGAAGTTGCTTGGGTAGGTAAGACTGAGAAAGAAGCGAAAGCTGAAGGCATCAATTACGAAGTTGCTACTTTCCCTTGGGCTGCTTCTGGTCGTGCAATCGCTTCTGACTGTGCAGACGGCGTGACTAAGATGATCTTCGATAAAGATACTCATCGCGTAATCGGTGGTGCTGTTGTTGGTACTAACGGTGGTGAACTTCTTGGCGAAATCGGCCTAGCAATCGAAATGGGTTGTGATGCAGAAGATATCGCTCTTACTATCCACGCTCACCCAACTCTACACGAGTCTGTTGGTCTAGCTGCGGAAGTATTCGAAGGTTCAATCACTGACCTTCCAAACAAAAAAGCAGTGAAAAAGAAGAAGTAATTCTTTCTTAGTCACTCGCTAATGTTTTTAAAAGCCGCTGATTTGTCAGCGGCTTTTTTATGGTGCGCCG